>JAEZKS010000022.1 GCA_023436075.1 Methanobacteriota archaeon | reverse complement strand
TAATCGAGCATAAAGGCCCCATAGCGTCTCCAGTAGCCGGCATATTCGTGACCGGCGGCAATCGTGGCGCCGCATGATCTGCACGCATATGACCCGTCGTCGTTTTGAGTTCCACAATTATAGCAGTACACCATTATAACACCCATAACACCCTTTTAATAAAAACAGGTTATATTTCAAGGGCTATTTGTAGCTATCGCAAGAAAAATAATAGCCCGTCATTTTACTGCCGAATAAATTGCTCAGCGTTTATATCAAGGACTTTAAGCAGTTTACCGGCCCATTTCAGTTTTTTCAGCTTCTTCGGCGTTACATTCGTATCGCCGAGATCAAAGCCAATGATCCTGATGCTCCGTGCCCCGAACTCTTTCGCCAGGAAGACACAGCGGTCGCCATCAGAGAAGCCGCCGAAGTTATAGACGTGGTCGAAAGGCCTCGCCTGCGTGGTGCCGATCACGTTTTTCAGCTTCGGCACCATTTCCCGGACTGCCGGGACGTTGTCCGCATGGGCGTGGGCGAGTACGATGGCACCCTGCGCGTTCGCCTTGAGCAGGTCCGCGTGCGAGCCATCGAGGTCGGACACGATGATGTCGGGGACGATGCCCGCTGCCAGTAGCGTCGATGTGGCGCCATCGGCCACGATCACCGTGTACTTCGAGCGATCGATCTCTTTCAAATCCTCTTTCAGCCGGGGCGCTTTGCCGCAGACCAGCACGTCGCGGCCGTCGATTAGCTTTCGCAATCGGACGAGCGTCTGAGCTGGATCGGGCAGCATGGGAGCCATGATACGGGCGGCCTGCTCGTCGCCCTCCGGCGTCCAGCCGAAGTCTTCCAGAATTGCTTTGTAGTATGGCTCCCACTGCTCGTACTTCATGCTTTTTCAATTCCGATGGTGACCGGCGTGCCTTCCACGTCCCAGTCCTTGACGTAGCCGCCGACAGGCTTTTCGCCCGTCAGTTCCAGAGAACCGGCACGGACCTCGCTCGCGGTGAAGTCCTTCATGCCAGCCAGCAGGTCCCTGACCTTCTGGTCGCCGACACATACCTGTACGGCGATGCGGTCCTCCACGTTCAGGTTCATCTCCTTCCGCATCTCCTGGATGCGTCGGATGAGTTCCCGCGTGTAGCCCTCGGCCTCCAGCTCGGGCGTAAGCTCGACATCGACGTAGACCTTGCCGCCGGGGAAGTCGGCGATGGCCAGGTGCTCCGGGATCACGTCCCGGAAGCTCACGATCTCCGGGGTGACCTCTACCGTGCCTACGGACAGCTCAATCGCGTACTTGCCGTCCTTTTCCAGCGCGTCCCGCATCTCACGGCCGTTCGCGGCCTTGAGCCCGGAGATCACCTTGCCAGCGTCACCCTTGAACAGGGGCCCGATCGTCTTCGGGTTGGGCACGACCTCGACGCCAAGCTCTGCGTACGTCTCGCCGGGCGCCATCAGGACGATCTCCTTGGCATTCGTCTGTTCTTTGATGACGCCGGTCAGGTCTTTTACGGCGGTGACCACATCGCCAGTCCCGGCAGCGACCACGATCTTCCTGACGGGCCAGCGCAGCTTGCGTTTCGCCTTCTGTCTGGCGTTGGACGACGCCTCCACGATCTTGCGGGCGATGTCCATGTCCTTGTTGAGACGCTCGTCCAGCAGCGCCTCATCGACAGCCGGCCATTCGCACATGTGGACTGAGATCGGGCTCTCCGGGGCCACGTTTCTGACGAGGTTCTGGTACATGCGCTCTGCGACGTAGGGCGTGAAGGGAGCCATCAGCCGGATGGTCGTACCCAGCACGTCGTACAGCACCCGGTAAGCGGCCAGCTTGTCCGGATCGTTCGCTTCTACCCAGGTACGCTCGCGGACAAGCTGCACGTACCACCGGGACAGGTCGTCCAGGATGAAGCTGATCAGAGCCCTGGTGGACTTCTGCAGCTCGTAGCTCGCCATGCCGGCGTCGACATCCTTGATCACAGCTTGCAAGCGGGAGAGTATCCAGCGATCCTCGACGCGCAGGCTGCCCTTGACCGAGTCGAAGGTGACCTTCGCCGGGTCGAATTTATCGAGCACCATGTAGGGAAGCGGGAACCGGTAGACGTTCCAGAAGATGTTGAGCGCCCGGTTCACGTTGCCGCATTCCTCCCAAGAGAAGCTCAGGTCCTCCCATGGTGCGCTCTGGGACAGCACGTACAGCCGCAGCGAGTCGGCGCCGAGCTTGTCGACGACCTCCTCGGGGGCCACGACGTTGCCCAGGCTCTTGGACATCTTGCGGCCCTGCTCGTCGTGGGTGAAACCGTGCATGCAGACCCCGTTGTATGGCGCTTTGCCGAAGCCGACCATGCCGGCGCCGAGCTGCGAGTAGAACCATCCGCGGGTCTGGTCATGCCCTTCCACGATGAAGTCGGCCGGCCACCAGTCCATCTCGTCTGTCTTCGACGGGAAGTGGAGTGTCGCCCACGACGCCACGGCGGAGTCGAACCAGACATCGAAAATGTCCTCGACACGGCGCATTTTCCCGCCGCACTCGCATTCGATCTCGATCTCGTCCACGAAAGGTCTGTGCAGGTCCGGGACCTCTTTTCCGCATTCCCGCTCCAGCTCGGCCCTGGTGCCGATCACGTTCATGCCGCCGCACTTCTGGCATTTCCAGATGGGGATGGGGATGCCCCAGTACCGCTGCCTGGAGATGCACCAGTCACGCGCGCCGCTCACCCAGTCGAAGAACCTGGCGGAGCCTGCCCATTCCGGGTACCACTGCACGCGCTTCACTTCGGCCAGCATATCTTCCTTCATGCGGCTGACGGCGATGAACCACTGTTCCGTCGTCAAGAAGATGATCGGCGTCTTGCAGCGCCAGCAGTGGCCGTAGCGGTGAGTGATCTCCGTCGCGCCGAGCAGCAGGCCGCGTTCCCTGAGGTCATCCATGATGACATGGTTAGCCTCGCGGATTTCCATGCCCGCGTACTTGCCAGCGGTATCGTCGTAGTGGCCGTTCGCCTTGACCGGGCAGTACGCCGGTATTCCCTCCTTCTGGCCTAGCTCGAAGTCGTCGAAACCGTGGCCCGGGGCGATGTGCACGAGCCCGGTGTTCTCGCCGGCGACGAAGTCGGCCGTATACACCTTGTGCGCAGTATCCTTCTGGCGCGGGATCAGATCGGCCAGCGGATGCACGTACGGCGTGCCCTTCAGCTCTGCCCCGACCTTCGTCCAGAGGACGTGGTAGTCGGCGTAGCGGCCCATCTTCATGACGCCCTCGATCAGGTCGACGGCCATGACCAGCCGCTCGCCATGCTTCGCGTGAAGCTCTTTTAGCCGCTGCTCGCCGACGGCCTCCTTCATCTTCGCGACCTTATCTGCATAGCGCATGGGCTTCGGCTTTCCGTCAGAGTGGTGATCGACGAGCGTGGACGGGTCCAACCCTGCTTCAAGGGATGCCTGCTCCAGCACGGCAGCCGGCAGCGCCTCGACCATCGCGTAGGTGAACTCTTTGTTTGCAGCGACCGCCATGTTGGCCGGGATAGTCCACGGCGTGGTGGTCCAGATGACGAGGAATCCTTGCTCGTCCTTCAGCGGGAACTTGACGTAGATCGAGTCGTCGGTGCGGTCGGCGTACTCCACCTCGGAGTCGGCGATCGCCGTCTCGCACCGCGGACACCAGTTGACGTTGCGCAGGCCCCGCTCCAGCAGGTGTTTCCGGTAAGCCTGCTGGATCGTCCACCATGCAGCCTCGATGTACTCGTTCTTCAGCGTCATGTACGGGTCGTCCCAGTTCATCCAGACGCCGAGGCGCTTGAACTGCCCGGTCATCTGGTGCATGTTGTCGATAGCGAACTTCTTGCACTCTTCGGTGAAGCGGGCGACGCCGTACTCCTCGATATCTTTCTTTGTCTTGAAGCCTAAGATGCTCTCTACTTTGACCTCGATGGGCAGCCCGTGCATGTCCCAGCCGGGCGTGTCCTTCAGGTCGTAGCCGTTCATGCTGCGGTAGCGCAGCACCGAGTCCTTGATGATCTTGTTCCAGGCAGTGCCCAGGTGGATACGGCCGGTCGTGTAGGGCGGCCCGTCCACGAAGTAAAATCTCTTGTTGCCACGCCTCAGCCGGCGCGTCAGCGCATATGCGTCGCTCGACTGCCAGAACTCCTCGATCCCGGCCTCGAGACTTTTGCCGCTGTATTGCTCTTTCTCTTCCTGTATCACGTCAAATTCCTCGCAAGATATTGACGCAGCGTTGCGCTGCGTGCGCTAAGTGAGAAGTAACGATGAAAAGCGCCGTGCATGAGTCGTGGTGATCGAAGTTCAGTTGGCCGGGCGGCCAATAAAGCAATCCCACGCGTTCATTGTCAATGCACCGTATGTAAATGATTCATGCAATACTTAAATCTTGTGCAGACGGGAGCCGTCGGGATAGACGAAAGCCGCTCGGGCGTTCGCACACGCGCGCGCGTGGCGAGGGCCGAAAAGATAATAGGCAGACAGGCCGATAGGAGATGAC
>JAEZKS010000263.1 GCA_023436075.1 Methanobacteriota archaeon | reverse complement strand
CTTTGTTGTTGTTCTCGCTAGATTCGCCAATAACGTTCTGAGGATCTACTTTTATGTAGATGTCTGCCTGAGCGGAGTGTATCCTATATAACCCGTTCATCACGGCAACCTTGGAGTTATCGTGGAGAATGCCGCCCGTGATCGTTGCGGTGCCTATAAGCGTTCCATATGTTGTGTCCGGGTCGCCCTCGTAGAAGTTGACGATGACATTGCCGGTCATATCCGTACTGCCGCTGTTGTGGACTCTCGCCCTGATTTGTATCAAGTCTCCGTCGTTGAATGTGAGAGGGTCGCCCTGCATCTCGCTCTGCAGGAATCCTCTTTCATTCCTGCTGCTAACCGTCTCGGTGGGGTTGATGTTCCATAGTGTGTCGTCTGCGACAAACCATGTGCCCAAGCGGTTGGTAGAAGCTTCTACGTAGTTCTGTTCCATGTCGAGATGCTGGTTGCCGGCCGCTACCAGGGTTTTCGAGTCCTCGTCGAAATAATAGAGTTTCAGGCCCGACTCATCCGAACCATCTAGTAAAGACTCGTCGTAGCCAACTCTCACTGTCGCACTTTCAAAATTGGACCCGGGAACGATCTTGATAAAGTCCCCTACAATTCCCTTGAGTCTTTTAAGTGGAGCGTACGGGTACAAATCCTCCGTGATCATCATGGTCTCTTGCAGACTGGCACTGCCCAGAACGTTCAGCGAAACGCCAAGTGTAGCGTTGGAGAATTGCTGGTTGAAAGAGTCCTGGTCGTCGAGTATGCCATCATTATCAGAGTCCTGGCTCAACGGGTTTGCGCCGACAGCGATTTCCAGATTATCCGGTAACCCGTCGTCATCACTATCCCAGTTCTTCGGGCTGGTATGATACCGGTAGACCTCATCGTAATCAGATAACCCGTCCATGTCCGTATCATTATACAATGGGTTAGTTCCCAACGATACCTCCTCGGAATTGGTGAGACCATCTTTATCCTCATCGTCCAGACTATCGTTTACTCCGTCACCGTCCGAGTCAGCTAACAAAGGCGACGTCCCGGTAGACAAATACTCTATCGCATCATCCAGACCATCCCCATCAGTATCGCTGCTAAGCGGGTCCGTACCAAGTCTGAACTCCAGATACGTCGAAAGAAAATCATGATCATAATCCCTCTGACTATCATTAGACACACTTCCCGACTCATCAACCATCGTCAACCCAGAATCAGAGTTATTACTAAACGGGTTGGTGTGAGTAACATTAAGCTCATAATAGTCAGGCAAACGATCACTATCACTATCAACCGCCAACGCATTAACGAGGCTGACAATATCCTGTCCGATAACGTTGTCGGCGATACCAGAACCCCCAGAAACCGTCCGGTTACTCGACACGTTCCACGAATCCGCTATCGTAAACGGACTCAACATAGACAAAAATAACAGTGTAATAGACAAAACCACAAACAATCGACAGAAAAACGATGCCAACTATACCACCTTCTCAAAACTAACATCATCACCAGACACAGACAAATCAACACCATTAGATCCCCACACGCTGTGCTGAGGCTCGTTGGGTGTGTATTGTCTTGCTCGGAACCAGTCGATGCTGTTCGAGGTTGAGAACGCTGCGTCGCTCATGGCGAAAATGGCGTAGTACGTGTTGCTGCAACCGGTCATGTTGCCCATCAACGTGCCATCATAATAAGTGTACACGGTGGTACCTTGGCGGGCGCAACCATATATGTGATAATTGAAATCTGCCTTTGTTGTCGTTTCATAGCCATACGCTGTACCGCCTACGACGTTGGTAACGTTGAAGCCCCTGTAGTAGATATCCGACCATCCGATCCCGTACGCGTTATACGTCGTTGCATCCCGAGAAAAACCCATCTCACACCGATTATTAGGATGCAAGCCAACATCAGTAATAGCAGCTATCCTCTCCTCTATCATGATATTACCCTGAGCTCCAGGATGAATGATCGCACCACCCTTACCATTATATACCGCCGAATCAATGGTTTGTACCGCATAACCCGTCGGACTCGAATACTTCCACTGATAGTTGCTATGACCAAACGGATTATACCATACCCACCCGTTATTACCACCTATGTTAGCACCCGCAACACCTGTAAAATCATCAAAAAAATCAAAAGTAGCCAAACCATCACTCGCACCAGAATCCCCACTCCTACCATAATACAAATAAACTGTCGCATATCCAGGATAAGCGGGAATACTCGGAACTTTCACCCACACCACAGCCGTGTCAGCATCTGATGACTCCACCCAGTAGCTAAGCAGATCATATTCACTATCCGTAAACCGAATATCGTAAGGCCAAGATTGCGAAACACCATTTAAATACGCGTCAGAGCTGTTGTCAGTACCACTCCCTTTGTGTACTATGAACTTCACTTGGTAATCGGTCAAAGCGCCATCCATGCTTCCTATAATAATGTGTGATTTTGTATGTGCATAGCCTGTCAGAGGAGTATCTGCTGACGTGTTGATCGTTGATAGCATGTAAGCGATAAACAGTACCGTTACCACTACAAGCAACGTTGAAATCTTCATGACACCACACCAGACTCATGATAAAAGGATCGACACTTTTATCGATAGCCAATTAAGGGCTTGTAATATTAATATTTATCTAAAAGATATATGTAGTTATATATGCGACTATATATGCAACCACACATGTAGCTACACATATAAAACAAAAAGTGTCATAAATTAGAACTTCTCAGCATCTGTAGAACGGATGGTAGAGCAGGACATTGGGCTTTTTATTTCCGATCGTATTGAGAAGGTCTGAGAAACTGAGAATTTGGTATGTGTTCACAGGTTATCCGCATCAGGCGATTATTGCATAAAATTGAGAGTTAAATACCTGCAAGCTTATCTGACATCCGCAGCGCCCAGGTGGCTTTGTCCGATTCTGGCGCCTTGTAGTGCTCGAACTTCTGCAACAGCTTTTCCGGGGTGTTCTCCATGATTACCAGCGATCGTCCCGTCGGGCTGATGAACTGCTGGGCGACAGCGTGATCTATGAAAGCAGCGAGTGGGTCGAAGTAGCCGTTGACGTTCAGCAGCCCGCACGGCTTTTTGTGCATGCCCAGCTGTGCCCATGTGAGCACCTCGAAGAACTCTTCGATGGTGCCAAGGCCGCCAGGCAGCGCGACGAACCCGTCGGAGAGCTCGGCCATCATGGCTTTGCGCTCGTGCATGGTCTCGACGATCCGCAGGTCCTTGAGCCCGGTGAAGGCCACCTCTTTCTTGACCAGCGCGCCCGGCATGATACCGATCACATCTCCGCCAGCCTCGACTGCCGCCGAAGCCAGGGCGCCCATCATGCCGCCGCATGCCCCGCCGTAGACAAGCCCGATTTTCTTATGAGCGAGCAGCTGGCCGAGCGCCTTTGCCGCCTGCACATATTCCGGCTGCGCGCCCGGGCTCGACCCACAGAAGACACAAATGCGTTTCATAGACGATAGGAATTGATAGCATACGGGATATATTTTGCCTGATCCGGAGAGGTTCCAGAGGTCGGCGAGAGGACGCCAAGTTTGAACCCCTGGAGGTCTCAGAGGTTTTCAGAGGTCTCCGAGTTTCAACACAGAGGGCACAGAGGCTCCAGAGGACGCACAGAGAGCGAATAAAAATATGGCTCGTGTAAGCCGCTTTGTTAAAAAATCCTCTGTGCGTCCTCCGTGTCCTCTGTGACCTCTGTGTTGAAACTTGGTGCCCTCTTGCCGACCTCTGGAACCTCTAAAGGTCGATAGGCTTAAGTATTATGCGTACAATATTGCACAAGTACGATATAACACTATTACAATCCAAGTGCAAAACATCCGGGAGATATCATCATGCAAGAAATATCAAACGCCGAAGCCGCCCTGCTCGGCCTGTTGTCTGAAGGGCCGATGTACCCGTACCAGATAGAGCAGGAAGTGAAGTACCGCGACATGCGCTTCTGGACCGAGCTTTCGATGTCATCTATCTACAAGCTGCTGAACAATCTGGAGAAAAAAGGGCTCGTCGGACGGGAGAACGAGATCAGCGCAGAGAACCGCCTGCGTAAGCTGTACTCCCTCAGCGATGCCGGCCGAGAGGCGCTTGAAGTGAAGCTTGAGGCGTTGCTGATCGAGCCGGAACATGTCCGGTGGCAGGTCGACATAGGGACATATAATTGCGATCTGCTGCCCAAGAAAACTGTGCTGAAAGCATTGAAGGCATATCGCAAAAGCCTGGAGAAAAATGTCAAAGGATATGAAGACCTGCAGCAGTTCCTGAAGGATAGCAAATGCCCGTCCCACCGCCTGGCGATCTCGACACGACCGGTATATCTTCTGAAAGGGGAGATCGCGTGGGTAGACGAGTACATGGCAGAACTTTCCAGGGATAATTAGCGCGAGGGATGAAAAGTGGAAGAAAAAATCAGTATTACAGGAGCGAGAGAGAACAACCTTAAAAACCTGAGCCTGGAGATCCCTCGAAACAAGGTAGTCGTGTTCACGGGAGTCTCTGGCTCGGGCAAATCTTCGATCGTCTTCGATACGATCTACGCCGAGGCGCAGCGGCAGCTCATCGAGACGTTCAGCGCGTTCTCGCGCAGGTACATGCCTAAGATACCGAAGCCGGACGTCGACGGCATTCGCAACCTGTCCCCGGTGATCAGGATCGACCAGAAACGCATGGGCGAGAACCGCCGCTCCACGGTCGGCACGGCCACTGAGATCTCGACTTACCTGCGGCTGCTCTATTCGCGGTGCGGAACGCCGTTCATCGGGCCGTCGTTCTACTTCTCGTTCAACAATCCGGAAGGCATGTGTCAGACCTGTGGCGGCGTCGGCAGCAAGATCGAAATCGATCCGGCCCTGCTGCTGGACATGGATAAATCGATGGCCGACGGCGGCATCCTGCATCCGTTCTACCGGCCGGGAAACTTCTACTACAAGATTTACAAGGCCAGCGGTCTCTTCGATGTGAATAAGCCGCTGAAAGACTTCAGCGAGGAAGAACTGGACAAGCTACTCTACATGGAGCCGGTCAAGATCGGAGAGGAGCGGCTCGGCGGGGTGATCAATGCGACCATGGAAGGCGTGATCTCCGGGATCATGCGCCGGCAGGTAGCCAAGGAAGACCTGAGCGAGCGGGAGGCGAAGTTCTTCAGGACGACGACATGTAAGGCATGCGGAGGCACCCGAATCAATGACCGGGCGCGTTCGGTTACTCTGAACGGGAAAAATATCGCTGAGCTATCCGCAATGGAGCTGACTGAACTGCGCTCGTTCCTCGAAGGAGTTTCCAGCCCTGTCGCGGAGCCTATCCTGGCACCCATCAGGTGGAGGCTGGACCAGTTGATCGATATCGGAGCCGGCTACCTTTCCCTGGACAGGCCTGTTGCGACGCTCTCCGGCGGCGAATCGCAGCGAGTCAAGATGTCGAAGCAGATGTCCTGCGACCTCGTGAGCCTGATCTACGTGTTCGACGAGCCAAGTGTCGGACTGCACCCCCGGGACGTGCACCGCGTCATCGAGATGCTTCGGCAGCTGCGGGACCAGGGCAACAGCATCCTCGTGGTTGAACACGACCCGGACGTCATCGCATCGGCGGATCACGTCATCGACGTCGGACCGGGCGCCGGCACGCAGGGCGGAGAGATCCTGTTTAGCGGCAGCGTGGATGACCTCAGAAAAACTGACACGCCCACCGGCCGCACGTTAGTCACTATGGACCGCATGAAGTTCACACGCAGGAGGGCGACTGGCTTCATCGAGCTGAGGAACGCGAGTCTGCACAACCTGAAGAACGTCAGCGTGAAAATACCGACGGGGGTCCTCGTCGCCGTCACAGGTGTGGCAGGCTCTGGTAAGAGCACGCTGATCAACGACGTGTTCGTGGGCGAACACCCGGAAGCAGTGGTGGTCGACCAGTCGCCTATCGGCCGCTCCAGCAGGTCGAACCCGGCATCCTATGTCGGCGCCTTTGACGACATCCGTAAGGCGTTCGCAGCGGCTAACGATGTGGAACCAGGCCTGTTCAGCTTCAACTCGTCCGGGGCCTGCCCGAAGTGCAACGGGCTGGGCTACGTGGAAGTTGAGATGGCCTTCCTGGACAGCGTCCGGATGATCTGCCCCGAATGCATGGGAAAGCGGTACACGCCTGAGGTGCTGGAGATGAAGTACAAGGGAAAGAGCATAGCGGAGGTGCTGAATATGACCGTCTCCGACGCGCTCGGGCTGTTCGACGGCGCCGTTTCCAGCCGATCTGCCGGAAACGGAAAGAAGGTCCGCGGCAAGCTGGAGATGCTGGATAAGGTCGGCCTGGGCTACCTGACATTAGGCCAGCCGCTCAGCACTCTGTCAGGCGGCGAGGCGCAGCGTATAAAGCTAGCGACGGAGCTTGACCTGCAGGGCAACGTGTACGTGATGGACGAGCCGACCACTGGCCTGCACATGTCGGATGTCGATCGGCTGATGGGCATCATCGAATCGCTGGTCAATGCCGGCAATACAGTCATCGTGATCGAGCACAACCTCGACGTGATCAGGCGTGCCGACTGGGTGATCGACATGGGGCCGGAAGGCGGCAGGAAAGGCGGAGAGATCATTGCGGAAGGCACGCCTGAAGAGGTCGCAAAGGTAGAACGATCGTACACTGGCAGGTTCCTGAAAGATCTCCTGATCTGCTGATACAGCGGACTGCGCCTGTCGGCGATTACCTTATGGTGGTTGCCGACCCACAGGTATTTGATGAACATGAGGACGACCGGTAACGATGATGCGAACTTCGATTCCCACCCGCCGATAGGCGTATCCCTGTATGATACGTCCATCAGGCAATTTACCGCCGCCTACGAGTCACTATTTGCGATGACGTACGCGTTTTTAAGTACCGCGGCCGGAGAGGATGCAGATCTGCTAATAGTGGGCGCAGGGACAGGAATGGAAATTTGCACCTTCGGCAGGAG
>JAEZKS010000215.1 GCA_023436075.1 Methanobacteriota archaeon | reverse complement strand
TGAAGATGACCGATGGCGCCAGGAATGTGATCGCCAGCGTCTGCGGGTCGCGGCATGCGCCGGCGAACGTGCGATAAATGAACGATGGGAGATTTTCGGGTTTCATTACAGATGCCTCCTCGGACAGGCCGGATGCCAGCAAGTATATCGGTGACTGTAGCCGGCGCTATCAGGCCTGAATGTATAGTAGTTATTATCAAAACTACCATAATCGCTGAAGCTATAAATAACTTTCCAGACTGTAGTTTTTCGTAAAACTACTACATACAATAACGATGAATCGGTTTATAAAAGCCAATAAAAGGATTATGCGGCTATGCCCCGGGCGGATAGACGCGGGGCGAGTGCTCCCGGATGATGCCGTAGATGATCTCGACCAGCGCGCAGATCGACGGGTTCCGAGTCGTGAATCCCGTCATGGTCTTCGTCGGGAACGGAGGAATGTACATCATGTTATCGTCGTCGGTCATGATGAAGATCAGCCTGGGCAGGTTCTCAGGGGACAGCGGAGGCTTGGTCATATGCTTGAGCAGTCCCTGGAACTCGGACAGGTCGATCCTCCTGACGTCGTACAGCACCACGTTTTTCAGTCCGTATTCCCGTATGAACGATGTGTCCCCGTCGAAAGTGGCCAGCTCTATGGCGATGTCCTTGTCGCGGAGCAGTTCGAAGTAGTGGTAGTACTCGCGGGGCAGCGCCAGCTTCAGCGACCGCGTGGCACCCCGGAAGAACTCCTCGATGCTGTGCCCTACGTTCTCCGCCCCGTACAGCGTCCAGAGAATTTCTGTATTATCTTCCGCATCCACCCGGCTCATCGCCAGCTCCTCCAGCTCCCGAAGCGAGGCTTCCTCAGCCTTACGGTGAATCTCTGTCATGTGGTTGAGCGCGATCACCGGCGGGATGGCCCGGTACACGGCCGGCTTGGCATTGACAACCTGGACGAGCCCTTTGTCGGTCAGCGTCTTCAGGCTCTGGTACACGCTGGGCTTCGGGGCGTCGAGGTACTCGTAGATCTGCTTGACCTCGGCCCGGTCAAAGAGCACGAGCGCCGAGTAGACCTTCGCCTCGTACTCGGTGAGGCCGAGCGTTTTCAGCGAGTCAATGAGGTTGCCGGAAATCGGTTTCATGGTAGTTTATACCAATACAACCAGATTTTGATCGACGATAAAGCTTGTGATACGCCATAGCCGGCCAAATTTACCGCATCAATAAAATTATAATTAGAAAAACAGCCTTATTAAAAAGTAAGTATTTTATACCTTGAGAGCTAACCTAAACCTTTAGCTAACAACAACCAACCCATGCACAACGGCACGGGGCGGCCCCATTCTCTTTGATGGCCACTGCGTTGTTTTTCGCCGCTTCATAGAGAACCGCCCTGCTACCGCTGCCTTGCAAAATTGAGGAGCGATCATGTATACGGAGAGAGATTCGTGCTCCATGCCTTCCTCAGACAGGCAGATGGAGACCGTAGAGACGATCGGACGGACCCGATCGGTGTGCCCCGAATGCATGTCAGTCATCGATGCGATGCTCGTCAGGAAGGACAACAAGGTGTTGATGATAAAGGACTGCCCGGACCACGGCCAGTTCACAGACATGTACTTTTCGGACGCCGGCATCTATGAACGGTTTGCCAGATTCAGGGATTCCGGCGCCAGCCTGACCAATCCCATGACGGCCGAGACACGCGGCTGCCCGATGGATTGCGGCATCTGTCCGAACCACCGGACACAGACGCTGCTGGCCAACATAGACGTGACCAACCGGTGCAACATGCACTGCCCCATATGCTTCGCTAATTCGGAGCGCAGCGGCTACGTCTACGAGCCGACGAAAGAGGAGATCCGGGAGATGATGGCGCGGCTGCGCGCCGAGAAGCCGGTCGCCTGCTACGCGGTCCAGTTCGCCGGCGGCGAGCCCACGGTGCGGGACGACCTGCCGGAGCTGATCGAGATGGCGAAGCAGATGGGTTTCATCCAGGCGCAGATCGCGACGAACGGCGTCCGGATGTCGCAGAGCAAGGAGTACTGCGAGCAGCTGAAGCGGACGCTGATCTCGACGATCTACCTCCAGTTCGATGGCATCACCCCGGAGCCATACCTGGCAGCCCGCGGCTTCAACGCGCTGCCGATGAAGCATAAGGCGATTGCCAACGCGCGCGCGGTCAGGCTGGGCGGCATCGTGCTGGTGCCCACTCTTGTCAAAGGCGTAAACGACCAGCAGATCTTCGACATCGTACAGTACGGCGCCGACAACATCGACGTAGTACGGGGCGTGAACTTTCAGCCGGTCTCATTTACCGGGCGGATCGACCGGAGCGAGCTGCAGCGGCAACGGATCACCATTCCCGACTTCATGGAGGCCATCGAGAAGCAGTCCGGCGGAATGGTCACGAGAGAGGACTTCTTCCCGGTCACCTGCATCAGCGCCATCTCTGACCTGATGGAAGCCTGGGCGAACGAGCCGATGGTCACGTTCTCCGTGCACCCGCACTGCGGCGCCGCCACCTACGTGTTCAAGGAGAAAGGCGAGCTGCTGCCCGTAACCAGGTTCGTGGACGTGGAAAGCATGATGGAGTATCTCAAGAAGATCGGCGAGAAATACCGCAGCTCGGCAGGCTCCCGGCTGACCAGGTTCATGGTGGCCGAGCGTGTCGTCCGCGCGCTGCCGAAGTTCGTCGACACCTCAAAGGCGCCGGAAGGCGTGGACATGATCCGAGTGATGAAGAGCTTCGTGAAAGGCGGCGTGGGCGAGGCGCTCGTCGGCTTCCATGAGCGGTCCATGCTGATCGGTGCCATGCACTTCATGGACCCGTATAATTTCGACCTCGACCGGGTGCAGAGCTGCGGCATCCATTATGCCACGCCCGACGGCCGCGTCGTCCCGTTCTGTACGTACAATATGCTCTACCGGGAGGATGTCGAGAAGAAGTTCGCCCGGCCGGCTGTGAAGCGAGACTCTCCGGAGACGTAGGAGGGACCGGATTGGCCGACAACATTACCGCCTCGTTCGACGCGGTGAAGAAATGGATAGGCAATCCTCTCTCGCGGGCCGCCCTCAGGTTTTTCGCGAAGGAAGACCAGTGCGGCAACAGATTGTCACTGGCCGTCGACTACTATCTGGGCGAGCCGGTGGATGCATGCTGGAAGTGCCGGATGGCCGGGCGGTTCATGCGCCGCACGCTGACCACCGGCGAGCACTTCTTCGGTGTCAAGGACGCGGAGGTCCGGAGCGCACTCGGACAGCCGCCGTTCAAGAAAGGCCTGGTCACCATATTGCAGAGCATCGCTGCCTACGGCGTCACCATGCCCCAGAAGATCTACGCGCCTATCCTTGTCGTCTGGGACTGCACCCACGCCTGCAACCTGAAATGCAAGCACTGCTACCAGGACGCGCAGAAGAAGCTGGCGGACGAGCTGTCCACCGAGGAGGCAAAGCGCATGCTCGACGACCTGGCAAAGTCGAATGTGGTCGCGCTGGCCTTCTCGGGCGGCGAGCCCCTCATGCGAAAGGACTTCTTCGAGGTGGCAAAATATGCGCGAGAGCAGGGCATGTTCCTGGCCCTGGCGACCAACGGCACCCTGATCACTAAAGAAGTTGCGAAGAAGCTCAAGGAGATCGGGTTCGAGTATGTGGAAATCTCCATCGACGGCAAGGACGCAGCGACGCACGACGGTTTCCGCGGCTCGCCGGGCATGTTCGAGCGATCGGTCGAAGGCATCAAAAACTGCGTGGCCGAAGGCCTCTATACTTGCGTGGCCACCACGCCGACCCAGGATAACCTGACGGAGATACCTGCGATCTATGACCTGGCCCGCGACCTGAAGGCGGCCCGGCTGGTCATGTTCAACTTCATCCCGACGGGCCGGGGCGTGACTATGGCGGAGGGCGATTTATCCCCGGACGAGCGGGAGGCGCTGCTCAAGCAGATGTTCGATAAGAACTACGATGGCTCGACCGAGGTGCTCTCCAGCGCGCCCCAGTACGCCCGGGTCGCGATGGGCAGCGCCGGCGTCTCTGTAGGACATTTCCTGACCTACAAGGACGTCGATGACCGGGCTTTAGGGCTGCTGGAGTTCATCGGCGGCTGCGGCGCAGGGCGGCACTACTGCTGCATTCGTCCCAATGGCGACATCGAGCCCTGCGTGTTCATGCGGCTCAAGGTCGGCAACGTCCGGGAAAACAGGCTGCTCGACGTCTGGCACAGCTCTCCTCTGCTGGAGCAGCTTAGAGGAGACCGCAACAACCTGAAAGGCCACTGCGGCGTCTGCGACCACCGGTACGTCTGCGGCGGATGCAGAGCGCGGGCGCTCGCGTATTTCGGCGACCTGAACGCTCCGGACCCCGGATGCATCAATAACCGAGATGCCTGGGAGGAGGTCGTCCGACGAGGCTCGAAAGTCGAGCCGCTGCCGCAGGCGCCCGGGCCGGCAGGGAGCGCTGATCAGGCAACCGGGAGCCAGATATAAAACGTCAGGAGAGTCCACGGCTCGCGATCTCGAGCGCATGGCGCCTCTTATATTCTAAAGTGGCCCGCGGTCCGCTCGCGCGCGCACGCGAAGATCGTCCTGAGCACGGACGTCATATGGGTCTACAAGATCGTTTCGGTCCGCTCGCGCGCGCACGCGAAGATCGTCGGCTCTCCACGCCTTACGGCTCGTTCTGTTCATTTCAGATGGATCATAATGCAAAAGCTAATTATATTAAACGTTTATTATATTATATGGGCGCCTGTGTGCTCCTGCGAGGCAGAAGGCGGCGGCGTACGATGGGAACTGTGGACATCCGACTGACTCCGGCAGAAATAAAGTGCATCGGCGATGGTACGTACCACGTATATAAGAGCGTGCCCTACGGGCGGCCGGGAGATATTTTTACAGTCAACGACAGGCGTTTCGAGATCATCGACGTGAGCGAGAGGTCCCTGAAAGCCATCGCAAACAGGTACTACCGCATGGAAGGATACGACTCGCCCGCTGACTTCCTCGTGGACTGGACGACGCGCTATTCTCTCCGGGACCCGGAGTGCCGTATTTATGTTCACTGGTTCCGGAAGATCGACAGTCATCGGCATGTCGAGTGATCTGGCGCACTAAGGGGCGATTAATGGCCTTCTCATTTTGAAATTTTTCTGTTTTTCTCCTGAGAAAATTTGATACTTTCAGTAGACGCTCGCTCAGCTTTTAAATAATAAGTTGACGACTCTCATTTTATGGGTAGCATAGCTATAAAAAAGCAATATATACCAATGGCGAAAATTTGCGACAAACGAGAATATCCGTCGATACCGCCTGATTTGGAACACGCGTTGTTTTATTTACCGAATATCGGTTATTTCATCGTGGTCACGACAGATGATGATTATTGCTTAACTATACCTGTAAAAACAATATTGAGGGCCGGTTATCACGTTGAATTAAACGGCAGAGTCGTGCCTCATATCCGTTACCAGGAGGATACAGGTATAATAATCGACGAATCGGACATCGAGTTGTAGAACAAGCCAAAGACGTCTGCTATTATG
>JAEZKS010000206.1 GCA_023436075.1 Methanobacteriota archaeon | reverse complement strand
GCCTATACCAGTGGACACGACGTCATTCGAGCCCCTTATGGCCGCACTGAAAGGCAGCGATCAGACCGTTCGACGGCAAGCTGTCATCGCGCTGGGCGACAGGGGAGATCGCAGGGCTACGGAGGAGATTATCCGACTGCTAAAAGACAGCGACGATGACGTCCGCCTGGAAGCCGTGATCGCTCTCGGGAAGATTGGCGACGCTCGTGCCGTAGAGCCCCTACTCGAGGCAGAAATGTCCAAGCTCGGCATTAAGCCGGCAGCCCCGGGCGTTAACTCCCTTAAAGCGCCGGACGAGCATACGGCCATGATGTTGCGAGAGCTCGGGATAAAAGTCGCCAAAGCTATAAAACGTTAGAGCGAATATCCTCGCATATTGAAAGGTCATCGAGGAGGACGACAGGTATGGATAAGTGGATGTGCATTCCCTGCGGCTATGTTTACGATCCCGAGAAAGGCGATCCTGACAGTGGCATAGACCCGGGTACGGCCTTCGAGGACATTCCCGAGGACTGGGTGTGCCCGGTCTGCGGCGCCTCGAAGGATGCGTTCGAGAAAGTCGAATGAAGAGAATCTATTTTTTTAAGCCCTGGAAAATCCGCCGATCAGCCCCGCCACTGCTTCGAAAGACGCATGACCGGACCGCCGGGCCCTCTTGTCAGGCAGTCAGGCCTCGAAAATCGCATATTGTTAAATATCGTCTCCCTGGCCCCGGATCTCCTTAGCTCCTTGTTAAAAGTCGTCCTCCTCTTCTCCTTGAACTCCCGGTCTCTACCTCAGCTCCGTTAGCCTCCTCGTCTCCGTCGTCGAACTAAGGAGTTACATAGAGCAGAGGTAGAGTATAAGAGAATAAGGAGATCAGGAGCACGATTTTTTTAACAAGGAGCTAAGGAGATCCGGGGCCAGGGAGGACGTTTCCCGGGCCGGGAAAATCGCATCTTCTCAACGCGGTAAAAAGCGAAACTCACGAGCGATCATGCTGCTGCGGCGCTCTTGTCAACGCCCCGAGCCTATGAACGATAATATTAACAGGCTTTTGACTCTCTCCTCTGAAAAGGTATAAGTAATAGTTATGTATACATATGAGTAATAGGTATGATATTGTAATCAATAAGTAATAGTATGTGGTAGAGATGCAGTCGGACCTTGAAAAATGGCAGAAAGAATTGAGGAAGGGAAGCACCAGAATGGCGCTACTCTCGCTGCTCAGCCACAGGGACATGTATGGCTACGAGATCACCAGGGAGATCACTCGCGTTACGGACAGCGTCATCGCGCTGAAGGAGAACAACGCGTATCCCGCTCTCCACCTGATGGAGACCGAGGGCGTGATCACCAGCTACTGGAAGGAGACGGAGCCAGGCATGCCGCCTCGCAAGTACTACAGCATCACCCCGCAGGGCCGGGCTTTCTTCGAGGAGATGAAGAAGGAGTGGCTGAAGCACAATGAAGCAATGGACAGGATATGGAAGTACAGTGGATAAGGAGAAACAGTATGGAATTTTCTGAGGATGCAAAACGTGAGATCCAGAAAAACCTGGATGAGGTCGTGAGGAACATTAATGTGGCAGAGAAGGAGCGCATCGAAATCGTAAACGAGATGCGGTCGACCTACTATGAGGCGGCGGAGAGCGAGGCCATGGCGCGGGGAGCGGACGTGGTCACTGCAGCCGACGTCCGCGCAGCGAAGGCCAGCATCAGCTCACCGCGGGAAACTGCCGATTGCTTCATGAAGAGCTACGCAGGCAACCTGAAGAGGGCCGGGTTCTGGCCGCGACTGGCGGCATTCTTTATCGATAACATCGTCATCTTCCTCCTTGCGATGATCGTGATGTTGCCGGCGTTCGGGATCATGCTGCTCTCGGGTATGCCGATCTCGGACGATGCCAGCAGCCAGGCATGGTTCGATTCACTGAGCCTCGCGGCAGTGATAGCCTTTATCACCGCTATGATAGCGGTCATGATCTCCATGTTCGCCATCATCTTCGGCTACTACATCCTGTTCGAGGGCCACTTCGGCTACACGATAGGCAAGTACATCATGGGCCTGCGGGTGCTCCGGACCGACGGCACGAAGATCGGGTACAAGGAGGCTTTGCTCCGGAACATATCGAAGTACTTCAATAACCTGATCGTGATCGACACGCTGATCATGCTGATCTTCTTCAGCAAGGAAAAGCAGCGCGGGTTCGACCGGATAGCGAACACCATGGTCGTCCACGTCAGCAAATAAATGGTGAGAAGTCATGCCACGGAGAATATACGATTCGAGAACGGGCAACACCAGAAAGCTGGCGGAGGCAATGGCGGCAGAGCTGGGCATAAAAGCTGAAGACGTGAAGGACGCTTCCCTGGACGCGGGCGATGGCATCCTGTTCCTTGGTTCGGGCTGCTACGGCAGTCAGCCGGGGAAAAACATGCTCAAGTTCATCGAAACGCATGATCTCCAGGGCCGGCGTGTTGCCCTGTTCGGTACATCATGCGGCGGTGCCGGCAACGAGGTCAAGGTCATGGCGGAGGCCCTGAAAGGAAAAGGTGCCACTGTGATCGGGAGCTGCTACTGTCGTGGCAAGTTCCTGCTGTTCAGCGGAGGCCACCCGGACGCTGCGGATATCGGCGCCGCCAGGAAGTTTGCCAGGGATGTGGCAAAAAGATGAAGATATCGAAGAAAGTAAAGACCGCTGGCCTGTTAATAGCCGTCGTCCTCATAGCGTTTGTGGCGTTCATGGTCTTCGCCGGGAGCGACGTGATAAGCGGCCTGGCCACCGGCTCAGAATTGCTCAAGCCGGACGGAAATGCGACAGGCAAGGCGCTCGTCGTCTACAACTCGGGCCTCAGCGGAGCTCCGAAGAACGAAGCTACGAAGATCGCGGAGGAACTGAAAGCGAGAGGATACGAGGTCATGCTTGCCGGGGTAAAGAGCGAGGCCGCAGCAAACGTCTCTGGCTATGATGTCATCGTCGCCGGCGGGCCGATTTACGGAGGACGGGTCAGCTCCTCTGTCTACTCGTACCTGCAGGCGCTAGTTCCCTCGGCCAGCGTGAAGGTCGGGGCTTTTGCTATCGGCGGTTCTACTGTCAAGGCATTCCCTGACGCCACCTGGCTGAAAACCACTGCACTACTATCACCGGACAAGGATATCGATCGGCAGCGTGCAGATTTCATGGCGCAACTGTTGAATCAGGTTACCGCATAAGCATTCCTGCGACGGCCTGCGACTAAGCCCGGAGCGACATATGCCGCATGCGTAAACTTTTTTTCCTGAAGGGACGTAAAGCGACTGGTGATTCTCACGGCTGAAAAGAAAGTGACACTGATGCTGGAAGGCATGCACTGCGGGCACTGCGCGGAGACAGTCGCGAACGGCCTGAAGAAACTGAAGGGCGTCAAGTCGGCCGAGGTCGTCTACACGACTGGCAAGGGAAAAGTCGTCTATGACCCGGATATTGTCAAGGTCGATGACCTGGTTAAAACAGTGACTGACCTGGGCTACAGCGTCAAGGGCGTCAAAGAATGATCCGGTGAGAAGGGATTCACATGATCACGAAGGGCAATGATATGGAACGGGCGGCGGTCGAGCACGTCGCTGCGCTCATGTGCGCGGCGGCCCGGACGGCGCCCAAGGGGAAAGGCATCGACAACCTTTTCACGCTGGTGGTCACCGGCAGCGACATCAAGAAGATCTCGGCGGAGATGCGCCGCGTCGGCGAGGAACTGGGCGATAAGTACTGGGAGCGCGACGCGGCCAACGTGGACGTCTCCATGGCGCTGGTCATTCTCGGGCAGCGCCTGGCACCGATGAACATCCCTGCGTGTGGCTTCTGCGGCTTCGACGACTGCGCCTCCAGCGTGAAAGCCGGCGCAGCCTGCGCGATCAGCGCCAGCGACCTCGGCACCGCCACATGCAGCGCGGTTGCCGTCGCCGCGCTGCACCACATCGATAACCGCATCATGTACCGGATCGGCCGTGCTGCGCTCAACCTCGGGCTGTTCAACGGCGATAAGGTCACCATGGCCTATGGCATCCCGCTGAGCGTCACCGGCAAGAGCCCGTACTTCGACCGCAAATAATGAGGTTCCAGAGGTTACACGAGGCTTTTGAGGCTCCAAAGGTCGGCGAGAGGTCTCCGAGTTTCAACACAGAGGTCACAGAGGACGAATAAAAATATGGCTCATGCGTCAGCCGTTTTGTTAAAATATCCTCTGTGATACCTCTGTGCCCTCTGAGCCCTCTGTCTC
>JAEZKS010000174.1 GCA_023436075.1 Methanobacteriota archaeon | reverse complement strand
GCGCATGTCTGAACAAGGCTAAACTGGAGGTGAGCGAGGAATGACTACTACGCCCTCGTCATCCCCGAGCGCCTCACACTTCCCCCTCGCATAAAGAAAAGCACACAACGCCGCAGCGCAGGCATCTCTTTCATGCTCTGTCCGAGCCCCTGGAAACTCTCTCGGGCCCAGG
This sequence comes from Methanobacteriota archaeon, assembly GCA_023436075.1. GTDB lineage: Archaea > Halobacteriota > Methanocellia > Methanocellales > Methanocellaceae > Methanocella_A. The sequence continues at coordinate 2,368 of JAEZKS010000174.1, read as the reverse complement.
ATACGCATGGTCGTCCGCGGGTGTACCTCGATCACCTCAAAGTCCGTTAGTCGCTCCTTTAAACCCTTACCACGCAGCGTAAGCTGTTTCATGAACGAGAACCCCGGCGGGAACACGCGGTAGCCCCGGGCGATCAGCATCCGGTCGCACTCGCGGATCTTCACGGGCCCGCAGCAGGCGTCGTCCCAGCAACATCTTCCCCGGGGCAGGGTGAGTGGCGCATCGATGGCCACGACCCTGGGCTCATGCTCGCGCACGTAGCGTAAAATCTCCTCATCGCTGTAAAGCGTTCCTGGTTCGAAGCGCTCGCCGTCGCTGAGACAGACTCCCGTCTGATTGCGGGGCAGCGCGGCGAGGTCTATGCCGACGAAGAGGTCATTTTTCATATTATTCTTCTCCGTGTCCTATCTATAGAAATCGCACGAAATGATTTTTATGCTTGGACGTGCTCTTTTTATCATACAGGAAGAAGCGCATCATGACGGAGATCAAAAACAGGGCCAAGTTCGGCATTACTGACCTTGACGCCGCGCTTGACGGTGGCATTCCGCGCGGCTCGCTGGTGTTGCTGGAAGAAGATACCGGCGCAAAATCTGGCATCTTGCAGTCTAAGTTCGTGGCCGAGGGGCTGCTCAACGACGAGTACTGCTACATCTTCAACATGGAACATCCGCCGCAGGCGATCATCAACTCGCTGAGCACGTCTGGCCTGGAGCCCGAGGAGTACATCTCCGGCGGCCAGTTCATCGTCATCGACGGCTTCACCGACGCCTTCGGCTGGGGCGAGTTCACCTCCAAGTGGAAGTACGTGTGCCACGATCTTTCCAGCATCCGGGATGTCCACGACCTGGTCAAGCAGGCTACCGCCGAGGTCGGCCCGTACAACAACATGCGCGGGATCGTCGATTCCCTGACCACGCTGCTGCTTGCTAGCGACTCAGAGCGGTCGATCCTGAACTATATTCACCACCAGATGGCCACCCAGAAAAACTACGGGACGACATCGCTGTTCACCATCCACATGGGCGCTCACCGTCCGGAGCTGATCAAGGCGCTGGAGCACATCGTCGACGGCGTCATATGGGTTTCCAAGATCGACATGGACTCGGACCCCCGTGACGTGATACAGATCCGGAAGCTACGAGACTCCCGGTACTCGCCGCGCATGTACTATTTCAACGTGGACGAGAATAACGCTACCCTTGAGGATATTCGCGGGCCGGCGGTGTCTCAGGGCGACGAGACAGAATAGACGTTCATCCCAGGCGGGGCTGCTTACGCGGGTCATTTTTCTCGGCACCAACGGCTGGTACGACAACGCGGCGGGCAACACCATCTGCACGGCGATCGAGTGCGACGATCGCTACGTCATCCTCGACGCGGGCAACGGCATCCACAAGATGGACCGGCTCCTCACGGACCAGAAACCCGCCGACCTCTTCCTGAGCCATTTCCATCTCGACCACATCGAAGGGCTCCACACTATCGTCAGGCTGAACTTTTCGAAGGGCCTGCGTATCTTCGGCCAGCCCGGCATCCGTGAGGCGCTGGGTACTATCATGCGCCAGCCCTACACCGTGCCCCTTTCCGATATGCCGTTTCGCGTCGGGGTCTTCGAGCTGCCGGCGGAGCACGCGCTGGCACCTTACCTGAAAGACTCGCGGCCGCTCGTCCACGCTGCGCCGTGCCTCGGGTTCCGGTTCGAGATCGAGGGCCGCACCATCGCATACTGCACGGATACCGGCATGTGCAGCAACCTCATCGAGCTTGGAAGAAACGCGGACTTGCTGATCACCGAGTGCTCAGCCATCTCCGGGCAACGGCGGGACTCATGGCCACACCTTTCGCCCGAGGATGCCGTGACGATCGCGAAAGAGACCCGGGCGAAGCGCGTCGCGCTTGTCCACTTCAATGCAGCGCTGTACCCGACTCTGGAGAGCCGGAAAGCCGTCCAGGAGAAACTGGCCCGCGAGGCCGATAATATTACCGTGACGTTCGACGACATGGTCCTGGAGCTATAGCGGTCTGGAAAAGCTTTTGTCTTTTTCTGTTACGCAAGTTTCTGCCAGTAGTCGCAGGCTCAAGGGATGATCGAGGCGACAATGGGCACAAGCTGGGCGATCAGTCCGCTAACCAGCAGCGCGAGCAACACTGTCAGCATGGTGATTCGGATGGTATCCTTCCAGCCGAGGACACGCTTCAGCATGGTAATGGAGGCCAGGCACGGCATGTAGATGGTCGTGAACACGGCGAACACGTACATCTGCAGCGGCGTCATGACCAGGTCGAACCTCCACGTCCCGGCCATGACGGCGAGCGTCTCCAGTGCCATTTCCTTCCTCAGGATGCCGAAGATCAGTGCAGTCGC
>JAEZKS010000160.1 GCA_023436075.1 Methanobacteriota archaeon | reverse complement strand
CCTTGGCGTGCTTCCGTCCTTGGCGGCCTTGGCGAGAAGATCGTACTACGGGCAGCCTGAACAAGGCCGGAGCGTACCAGCGTACATGAATGACAATGGACGGCTTCGTTTACATCTGGTACAACTTGGTGCTCTCGAAGCAGACGTCGCAGCCCTCGAGGCTGGCATCGTCCTTCTTGTGCAGCTCGCACAGCGACCCGCTGGACTTGACGATGGCGCAGACCATGCAGAGGCCGGGAATGGTGTCCTTCGGGTTCTTCTCGTTCGCGACCTGCTTTGCCAGCATCTTGATGCCCTTGCGGACTTCCTTATTGATGGGTATGCCCTTGCCCCGCTTATCCTTGATGTACTGCGAGACTGCGGACTGAGTGATGCCGAGTCGCTCGGAGATGTCCTTCTGGGACATGCCCATTCTCACTAACTCTTTCGCCAGCTCGGCACGGATGGTCGGTATGACGTACCAGACGATGACTTCACAGGGTGGCTTCATGATATCACAGTGTTATTAACAATTGTTTATGCTGATTATAAATAGTTAACGTTGTTAAGAATTCAGAGATGCCATGGCCAGATCATTTGTCCCGGAGACGTCATTCTGCGGTAGCCTTACTGTGAAGCAGTGCGTGGCTTCTCGGGCTTCAGTGCCAGCAGCCTGCTGATGGCCGGGCCGGTGATCACGGATGTCACCAGGGCCATGATGATCAGGGCAACGAAGACGCGGTCGTCAATGAGGCCGGCGTCCCGGGCTACGGTCGCCAGTATCATCTCCATGGCGCCCCGTGCATTCAGGGCAAAGCCGATTGCAGCCGATTGTCGTATAGGCATTCCGCTGATCCGCGCTCCCAGCGTCGCTCCGCCGATCTTGCCTGCACAGGCAACCAACAGGACCGCGGTCACCAACACCGGATCGAACGCAGAGATGAAGTCCGCGCGCAGGCCCACGGAGACAAAGTACAGCGGGGCGAAGAAGTACATGACGAACTGATACAGCATCTCGTGGGCTTCGCTTCGCTTCTCATTGCCTTGCGAGAGCGCCACGCCCAGCAGGAACGCGCCGAAGACGGCGTGGATGCCGATGGTCTCAGCGAGAGCGGCCAGCAGGAGCATGAATACCGCGACGACGCCGAAGAGCCCGCCTGGCCAGGGCAGGTGTGTCTTGAGCCATGGTACGGCTTTTTTGCCGATCGATCGTCCGACGGTGAGCATGACGATGAAGAGCAGTACTGCGAGGACGATGGTTGCATACGGCGGCAGGTCAAGCACGCTGGCACCGGCATAGCTGCTGATGACCAGGGCGAAGAGCGACCAGCCGATCAGGTCGTCGACGGTCGCGGCGCCCATGACGATGGAACCAGTTGTCGTCTTCATTAAGTTCAGATCCATGAGTACCCGGGCGATCACCGGGAGCGCCGAAATGGATAGCGCCGTGCCCATGAACAAAGCGAACAATGGCAGTCCGACGTGCGCGTGCTCCTCCCAGAAGCCCGGGAACATGACGACCATTCCTGAGCCGAGTATGAATGGGATCGCCAGGCCCAGGAGGCTGATCCAGACGATATTGCGCCCGCGTTCTTTGATGATGCGCAGGTCGATCTCGAGGCCGGCAGCGAACAGGAAAAAGAGCATGCATAGCTGCACCAACGCGTCTCTGCCTGCGAAGACGGGTCCGGCAGTCGGGAACAGCCAGCCTTGCGAGCCTGGACTCAGCAAGCCCCAGACCGTCGGGCCCAGTATGATGCCGCCGATTAGCTCCCCGATCACGGCAGGCATGCGGAGCCTGCGGGCAAGCTGGCCGCATAGCAACGCGGTGCCAAGCATGACAGCTATCTCCAGGAAAAAAATTACCATGTCCTCCGGCTGCATGATGATTCAACAATTGTTAAGTCTTACGACTTAATCTTTTTTATTGAAATAGGTCTCTGCCACGACATCCACAGGTACGGTCAGCAGATATGCGCCGAATCTGCAGCAGATTGCTTCGGTCAGACCACCTGTGTCAAGCGAGATATGCTTCTGCTAACGCCGGTGAGGCGACGTTCTTTTTTCATGAGCCAGGACGGACGGTCAGTCATTGTTTGGCATCAGTCAGGCGATTAAACAGTTGATGACAGAATGCTTATATTTCGTTTAGAAAGAAATCGATTTATGTCACGACCGCGTCTATCATTCGTGATCATGCTGGCAATAGCATGCGCGCTCTTATCCGTTTCGCCGACGTTTGCCTCCGGGCCGTCGGTCGATCAGCCCTATCCTCCAATGCCTCCTGGACAGCATACTGGCAACGTGACCGGCAAGGTCTCGTCCGGGAATACGAGCGATGGCCTCGCCGGCGTATACGTCGCCATAGTAAATGCAAACAACGTCAGTATCACCTATGCTGTCACAACGAGCGATAGCACGGGCAACTACACCTTTACCGGCGTGAACTCATCCGGCGGTCAGCCCTCATATCGTATTTTCGCCAGTAAGAGTGAGTTCGGCGATTTCCACTCGAATGTTTTTGCTGTAGAGCCCAATGATACCGTATTCGTTCCTGCGATCATCGTCGATCCTCGAACGCAGGCTACGACGACACCAGTCCCGTCCCCGATGTCCCGACCCACGGCAACTCCGATGCCGACTCCATCGCCGATAGTCACTGCGTCGCCAGTGCCTACCGGGATGACCGGGTATCCGACAGATTCTCCTCCGAATGGCCTGCCTCTCCCAACCGAGGCAACCGCAACGCCCGTCCCTGCAGCACCGCAGTCGGCTTTGCCAGCCCCTGGGTTCGGTTTAGCCTTGATAGTTGCGGGCTTTGCCGGAGCTATTGCATATAAAAAGCTGAATTGATTGAGACTGGCGGGACAGAGGCTGCAAGCGCCATGTCCCGCTGCCGGCTGCTCAGCACCGGTCTTCGATGGAACTGATCACCTGGACGCCGTTCGCGTCCACGTCGATTTTGACCAGCGTCTTGACGTCGTAGCCCATGTCTTCAATGATCTTCTTGCCCTCGCCGCGCTCGATGATCACGATGATGTCCTTGATCTCGGCGCCTGCCTTCTCGAGGGCCTTGATGACGGCTGCGGAAGTGCCGCCGGTGCTGATCACGTCGTCTATGATGAGGACGCGGTCGCCCTTGTAGATGCCGTTCAGGTACAATTCACCTTTCGAGTAGCCGGTCGCCTGGTGCACCGCGATCTCGCCCGGGAGGTCGTACTTCCGCTTGCGGACGATGATGAACGGGATGTCCGTGATCTGGGAGAGCGCCGAGCCCAGCGGCAGACCCATAGCCTCGATAGTGACGATCTTGTCCACATCGAGGTCAGCGTTCCTGACGACGCAGGCGATGACCTCGCGCAGCAGTTCCGGCCGGACCAGGGGGACGCCGTCCGAGATCGGATGGATGAAATAGTTGTACTCGCCCCTCTTGACTATCGGCGCGTTCTTCAGCGATTCCTTGAGAATTTTCAGCATGATCTCACCTATACCACCTTTTTAAGATCGGCCGCGAAGGCGCGGACGACCTCTTCGGTCACGTGTGGCATGACTACCATGCGCAGCGCGCGGGGCCGCACGGTCGTCGACACGTACCAGTTATAGTCGCACAGCTTCTTTCTGACAGTCATCGGATCGGGCATCTCGAATGCCGCGATGTTCATCACCGGCTCGATGACCGGCTCCAGCCCGAAGTCTTCCAATAGTTCGACGAGCAGCGCTGTGTTCTCCATGCACTGTGCGACGATGTTCCGGTAGCCGTCCCGGCCCAGGTACCTCATCACCGCGTACGTCGCCGCGGCCGATGCCCCGCTTCTTGTGCCTACCAGGGACGTCTGCACCTGCGACGTCAGGTACTGGACAGTGATTTCCAGCGGCCGCATCAGCTCCTTGTTCCTGTACAGGAGCCCTCCCGACGGGATGGTGCTCATGCCCATCTTGTGGGGATCGATGGCGATGGAAGATACGCCCGGCACCGCGAAATCGAACGCCGGCCGGCAGCCTTCCAGAAACGGGATAACGAAGCCTCCGAAGGCGGCGTCGACGTGGAAGAAGACGTCCTTCTCTTCGGCAAGCCTGCCGATCTCGTCTATTGGATCGACCTGGCCAAATTCTGTGGTGCCAGCTACGGCCACGAGCGCGACTGTATCTTTGTCAATCAGGGCGGCCATCTCTGCCGCATCGCACCGCAGCCCATCGTCGAGCGGCGCGCGGCGCAACTCGACGCCAAGCAGTTGCGAGGCCTTCTTGAACGAGTAGTGCGCCGAGTCGGGCACCACGATGTTGGCCTTCGCCCGGTCGACGTGGACGTGCCGCTGCACAGCGGCCCGCAGAGCCTGGATGTTGCTCTCGGTGCCGCCAGTGGTGACGTACCCCGGCGCTGCCGGCAGATGCAGCATGTCGCCCATCATTGCCACGCAGACGCGCTCTATCTCTGCCGTGCCTGGGAACAGCTTGGGGTCCCCGAGGTTGGAGCGGATGAACTGCTCGTGGGCCTTGACGGCGACAGGATGCGGAGTGGTGCACATGGAGCTGAGGACGCGCGCATACGGCACGTCCCTTTGTTTCCACACGGCCAACTCCGCGATGATTTCCGCCTCGTCGGCTCCGTCTTCCCTCAAAACGCATCACTCACTGCTTTTTTCTGGCCGCCTCGAGGATCAAGGCGTGCTCTGTCCTGGCCACCATCTCCCGGACCGCTTCGACTGCGTCGATGTTGGCGGATATGCTGGTGATACCCATGGCCACGAGCCGCTTCGCGACCTCCGGCCGGCTGCCTGCCTGGCCGCAGATGGACGTGATCACGCCGGCAGCATTGCAACGCTCGATCACGTACTCGATCAGCTTGAGCACCGCCGGGTGCAGCTCATTGTACAGGTCGGCCACCAGCTCGTTGTTCCTGTCAACCGCGAGCGTGTACTGCGTCAGGTCGTTGGTGCCGAACGATACAAAGTCTAATCCTTCCTTAATAAACTCATCGATGATCAGCGCGGACGCCGGGATCTCGACCATGATGCCCACATCGACTTTCTCTAAGTCGATGCCGCACTCGACCATCAGTTCCTTGGCGAGCCGCAGCTCCTTCGGGTGCTGCACTAGCGGGATCATGATGCCGATGTTGTCGTATCCCATATCGAAGAGCTTCTTGAAGGCTGCCATCTCCAGCTTGAAGTGCTCCGTTTCTCGCAGGTCGCGCCGGATGCCACGCATGCCCAGCATCGGGTTGTGCTCGAACGGCTCGTTCTCGCCGCCCTTCATTGCCCGGAACTCGTCCGTAGGCGCGTCCAGCGTCCGGACCCACACGGGCCTCGGGTAGAATGCGTCTGCGACCGTCCGTATGCCTTTCACCAGCTCGTCCACGTACTCGCCGGACTTGCCTTCCCTGATGTACAGCTCCGGGTGCTTGTTGAGGCCCAGGATCATGTGCTCGATGCGGAGCAGCCCGACACCGTCGGCCATGGTTTCCCTCGCTCGCTCGGCGGCCTCGGGGATCGAGACATTGACCTTCACTTCGGTCGCGGTGATCGGCTTGGTCACGGCGATCGTCGGTGCGGCGGCCTCTTCGCTCTTCGCTGCCTGTGCCTCCTTCTTCACCGCGCCGAGGA
>JAEZKS010000275.1 GCA_023436075.1 Methanobacteriota archaeon | reverse complement strand
AACAACCCGTCGAAACGCCTATTTCTTCGCTGTCCGTGCAAGTATGAAGCCGATAGCGACCATGCCAATGGCCAGCAATGGTAAAAATCCGTTCACCGGGGTAGATGTGCCTTTAGTCTGCCCCGAGACGTCGGCCGGCGTGGGCATGGGCGTGGGCGTCGGTGTGGGCGTCGGTGTGGTCGCAGGTAATTCATTCAAATCGACTTTCTGGAAGACTTTGATGTTCATGCCAGTGTCAATGTGGTACCAGCGCATATACAGGTCTGATGCAGTTCTCGGTATCGCATATTCGACGGGTTGCGATCTGGTCGACTTGAACCCGGCAGGAGTCGTGGAGCCAGTCAGCACGTCGACAGGCGTGTATTCCGTGCCATTGCTGTCCACGAATCTGATATCATACTGCCATCTTATCGCACTGTCAGTCGGGTTTTCGACCATGTAGTTTACCACATAGTACCGGTATTGCGAGGACGGATACCAGGCACCGTACGAGCCTATCGGCGTGTCAGACGCGATGACTTCTGACAGATATATCTTAAGCCCGCTGTCATCCGACAGTGAAACGGGCTCCGTATGATAGATCGTATCCGGTTCCGCCAGAGCGGGCACGATCACGAGAAACGCCAGCAGTATGGCCGCCAGCACAAATTTCCTCAGCATGTATGTCACATCCGTTATTCCGATTAGCGTAGCCCCGCCGGCTCGTCCGGCGCAGGGATGTGATAACATACTGTCCGTCGTGGTATTTGAGCCTTTTCTCACCTTCGCGAGCGCTCTCGGGCGTGAAAAACTTAAATGTCGCGGCGCGCAAACGATCGATCATGAAAATCGAAGGCGATCCACGGAACCTGGCCGAAGAAGAGAGCAAAGCGCTGGCAGCAGCCGAGAAAGCTCTGTTGCAGGAGACCGGCCAGATGCCTATCGACTTTCTCTCGATCGAGGCGGCAGAATGGCCTGATGCGAGCCTGGGCTGGCCTGAGCCTGGCAGGTCCTATGCACAGATGATCACAGAAGGATTCAAGATTACCGCCCGCTCGGCGGGAAAAATTTTCGAGTGCAGGGTATCCGGGGATAACGCGCGCTACCGGCTGGTCAAGGGTGGATGAGCTGCAGGCAGATTTCTAAATTACCTGAGATGATGCCATCAATATACATGGATTTTCGACGATTGACTAGCAATATCTATATCTATTAGTAGTATTATTAAAGAAACGAAAGCACGTATGTAATGATTATAAATTACAGACTTGCCATGGAGGACATAAATGAGCGTGCAACAGGTCAAGCTGGTCAACACGGTCCTTAACGGGCCAGCGAAAGAGGTAGCCCTGGAAGAAGCCAAGGAATCTCTGTCCCGGAACCAGAACACCATCATGATGGACGAGGAAGCCTGGATCACGGTGGAAATGATCGCCACCGGGGCGCTGAGCCCGTGCTCTGGCTTCATGAACCGCGAGGACTACTCTTCCGTGCTGCACTCCGGCCGGATGGCAGACGGGACGCCATGGCCGACACCGCTGTCGTTCGCCATGTCTGGCGAGAAGAACCAGAACGTCCTCAAAGGGCTGGGGAAAGGCGACATCGTCACGCTCCTGAATCGTGACAAGCAGCCGGTGGCTCGCATTATCACGGAAGAGGTATTCGAGTACGATCGGGAGGAGCGTGCCCAGTGCGTGTTCGGCACGACTGATAAGCGTCACCCGGGCGTACGCAGCATCTACGAGCGCATGGGTGACCGGTCACTGGCCGGAAAAGTCGAGTTGATGGTCCGCCCGTACTGGGGTGCCTTCGAGAAGTACCGGCTGACCCCGCAGGAGTGCTTCGAGTACTTCTACAAGAAGAAGGGCGCGCGGACCGTGGTCGGCTTCATCACCGGCGCGAACCCCGTGCACCGGGGCCACGAGCACATCCACCGCGTCTCGCTGGAGAACCACGACATGCTGCTCATTCAGCCGCTGGTGCAGCTCGCAAAGCCCGAGTACATCCGGTCTGAGTACCGTATCCAGGCATACGAGACGCTCATCAACAAATACTATCAGAAGGAGCGCGTGCTCATGAGCCCGCTCCGCGTCACCTACATTTTCGCCGGGCCACGGGAGGCCATCCTCCACGCCATCGTGTCCCGCAACTTCGGCGCCACCCACTTTGCCATCGGCCGCGACCATGCGGGCGTCGGCAGCTACTACGGCGACTACGAGTGCCAGTCGATCTTCGACCGCCTCTACGAGAACGGCGCGAAAGACCTGGGCATCGAGCTGCTGCCGTTCAGCGAAGTATTTTACTGCTGTCGCTGCGGCACCACGGCCACCGAGAACACATGCCCCCACGGCAAGCAGTACCGCATCAACATCAGCGGCACCGGCATCCGGGAGCTGATGAGATACGGCTACCTGCCGCCTAAGGAAGTGTCCCGGCCCGAGGTCACCCGCATCGGGATGCAGGGCATCCAGCCGAAAGGGCTGGACGAGAACGGCGGCTCTATCTACCCCGTCGGTTCGATCGTAAAGAAGATGTTCCCGTTCTACCTCGTCGCCAAGCGCCTGGGTGGCCAGCTCCGGGAAAAGCCGCTGAGCTGGGAAGACCTGACGCTGGAGGACGTCGAGCGCGCGCTCATGGACGTCCGGGAGAACTCCGACCGCATCCTGCGTGATATCGCCGAGAATGTCGAGCATAGCATGGACATCAGGCGGGATATGTCCCGCGCATGGGTCGAGGACGCCACCACGTACGTCGCGGAGCGCCAGCAGAGCCTGGTGAAAGCGCTCGAGGAAAAGGTAGCATCCGCGGACCCTGATGCGGACAACAAGATGTTCCAGAGCAAGGCCGAGGCCGAGAAAGAGCTGGAAATGGCCCGTACGGTGCACGAGGGCATGTCCAAAGGCAAGATCAACAATAAGAAGCTGATCTGGAACCCGCTGAAGTACGAGGACTACCACTAAACATTGGTCACAGAGGGCACGATAGGCACGAAGAAAGCATCCCTGCTCCTTCGTGCCCTCAGTGTTCAATGCTCCAATGCTATTGTGAGGGGCTTTCGGCGAGTCTGATATCTACCTCGCGTCTCCCTGGGCCGCGCACGACGACGATGTCAATCTCGTCGCCCACTTTTTTCGACCGGACTTCCTTGCTGAGTTCATCCATATCCTTCAAGTCCTTTTTATCGGCGGCCACGATCATGTCTCCTGGCTGGATGTCTACGTCGGCCGCCGGGCTGCCGGGGAACACTCGGGTGACCAGGATGCCTTTGTCCACTGGCAGGCCGTAGTACTGGGAGATCTGCGGGTTCACGCCCACGCCGAGGATGCCAAGCCATGGCCGCACGACTTTACCGTACCTGATGAGTTCGTCTGCAATGCGCTTGGCCAGGGACATCGGGATGGAAAAGCCGATACCCTGGGCGAAGGGAATGTTGGCCGAGTTGATGCCGATGACCTTGCCGCGTGCGTTGACCAGCGGCCCGCCGCTGTTGCCCGGATTGATGTGGGCGTCGGTCTGCATGAGGTTCTCGAACACACCCCGTTCTGCCTGTATAGTCCGATGCAGCGCGCTGATGACTCCCACGGTCACGGTCGGTCCCCCGAGCAGGAAGCCGAATGGATTGCCTATCGCAATGGCTGTTTCCCCCACCCGTATTCCGGCTGAGTCTCCGATCTCTGCCGGTGGCAGGCTGCCGTCGCTCACGCGTACCACTGCGATATCGCTGGTCGGGTCCGTGCCCACCAGCTCACCGTCGAACTTGCGGCCGTCGAACAGCGTCACCTCGATCTTCTCTGCGGCCTCAACAATGTGGTTGTTAGTCATGATGTGGCCGTCGGCGTCGATAACGATGCCCGACCCCATGCCCCGCAGCGGAACGACGTTCATGTAATAGTCGTGGACGAGCCGGACCGTGTTGACGTTCACGACCGACGGCCCGACTTTTTCGATGATCCGGATCATTTCCTCGTCTGGTATGGCCATAGGAACTCTCCCTTAAATATTATTGATAAATTAATATATAACAATCATCTGTGTTTATACGCCCTTCCGGCATGATACCCGCTCGCTGGCAAAGGCTTTATGCGATAAGCGAAGATAGAGCTTGATTTGCTATGCCTGACGCAGAAGGGGACTACATCGACGGGCCCGCGTTCGAATGTGGCTGTTGCGGGCTTTGCTGTCGCCGGGACCCGTATTACGCCGTCTCTCTGCTCGACATCCGCAATATCAGCATGGGACTTGGCATGCACCCGGCAGACTTCTTCGACCGGTTCTGCGCAGTAGTCGATACGCCCGGCGGATTTCGCTATCCGGTCATCCTCGCCCCTGACGGCTGTCCGTTCCTGAAAAATGGCCTGTGTGCCATCCATCTCGTCAAGCCGATAGGCTGCTGGGTCTTCCCGGAGTCGGCACTGGTGCCGGTTCGCATCCTCAAAAAAAGCGTGACCGCGATACCTTCCTGTGGCATTCTGTCGATGCCGGACGACGACCGGCCGCTACGGGCTGACCTCGAGCTCCTGGCGGCAAGAGACCTGCATTTCGAGCACACGAAGGAATATTTCGAACAACACGAGGGTTTTGAAGAAAAGTCCTGGCATGAAGCGACCGACCGGCTGATCGAGAAGCTGCAGGACGCCGACGAGATGGGCCGGCGATCGAAAGAGTTGCGGGCGAAGGTAGAGGGCTCGATTGAAAGTTTAAAGGGTTTGCGTCGTTAAACACGAAATCACGAAATCTCTTTTCATATTAAATCTCGAAGTGCGCGAAAGCACGGTTAAGCCTCTAAACGCACGAAATCACTATTAAAGAGCAAACACGCGAAAGCACGGCTTTTAAAGCACGAATTAAAGCCCTAATCGCTTGAAGACACCAAACTACTGCCTGTTAAAATCGTACATGGTGCTAACAAAGCTATCCGTTGGTTATATGGTGATTGCATGGACTCGAATCGTGTTAGCTATGAGCAGATCGCATCATGTCCCGTTTGGTGTCTTCGTGCCATTAGAGCTTCTTTAGTGTTTTAAATGCCGTGATTTCGTGCATTTGTCTTTTAATAGTGCTTTCGTGCGTTTAGAGGCTTAACCGTGCCTTAGAGCCCTTAGAGCTTTACTATAAAAAGAGATTTCGTGATTTCGTGTCCCACGACGCAAAGCCACAATAACTTTAAAACAAGATGATTTCAAGCGCAAGTACTGTAGCGGATGCAAGGATGACGATCGGCGTTACTGTCAGCCCTGTTTTGATGAAATCTGTGATGCCGGTGCTCCATTTTTCCGCCTTCGCAGTCTCAATCCACAGGATGCCGGCCAGCGCCCCGGTGATCGTGATATTTGCGCCCAGGTTGCTGCCGATGACCAGTGAATAGGCCATGGCGAGCGCCATGTCCGGCGTGGCGGCTATGCCTGAAGTGATCGGCACCATCATGGCGGTCATGGGGATGTTATTGACTACGTTGCACAGGGCGGCCGATGAGAACGAGATGAAAAACGTGGCCAGCACCGGGTCCTGCCCGACGATCGAGGCGATTCCGCTGCCGATGGCCGCGTTTACGCCGCTGACGTCTAGGCCTTTGACGACTATGAACAGCGAGACCACGAAGACCACCACACGCCACGAGACGCGCCTCGTGCGGAACAGCGGGCGGCGCTCGGCGAGGTATATGGCAATGATCCCTATGGTCGTGATCGCCGAGAGTGGCAGCGCGAAGTTGCTGGCGAAGCCGCAGCCGATCAGCACGAAGACGAGAACGGCGATGCCGACCAGCACCATTGTCCTGTCCGTGATCAGCGTGTCGAAGTTCGTCTCTTTTTCCTGCTCGTAGGTCGTCGTGATGTCTTTCCGGTACATGTAGCGGAAGATGAGATAGTTCACGATCAGCGCGGCCATCGTAGGCAGGAACATCCACGCGGCGAAGTCGAAATAGCCGATGCCGAAGCCGTCGCCGATCAGGATATTGGTGAGGTTGCCGATCAGCAGAAACATCGACGCGATGTTGGCCGCGAAGAAGAACGAATACATGAACGGCCTGGCGTCGAGCTTAGCGCGGCGGCAGAACTTGATGATGATAGGCGTGAGCGTCAGGATGGCGATATCGTTGGAAGTGAACGCGGTGATCAGGCAGGTAACCACATATGTATAAGTGAAAAGCCGGCGTGAATCGCCGCCTGCTGCCTGCATAGCTTTGGCCGCACACCACTCGAAGAAGCCGTAGTCGTCGAGGAAGGTGCTGATCACCATCAGCTCGATCAAAATGACGACTACGTTCCAGGTCGTCACCTGTGCTGCGCCGAAGCCCAGCGCTTCGAGGACCTGGTCCGGCTGCAGGAAGACGAGCATGAGCAGTGCGCCCAACAGCGCCCCGGTGGCCTCGTTGAACTTCCACGGGCGCACCATGATCAGGAAATATGTGAGCAGAAAAACAATGATTTCGCCGATCATTCTCTCTGTCCATACAGTGTCACGGATTGCTTATAAGGTTCTCTCTGTTGCATAAACCTTATATAATTAGTGTAACATGTGTTACATCCAATCATGTCGGGCGTAGAATGGATACTGCTGCTAGCCCAGTTGCCATCCGGGCCGTCGGGAATCCGGGTCATGCTCTGGCGGCGAATGAAGGCCGCCGGCGCAATCAGCCTGCATAATGGCGTCTGGGCGTTGCCGTCATCGCCCGGGAACGAGCGGTTCATGAGCGAAATATTGAACTACGTCAAAAGCCATGACGGAAACGCTACGATCTTTATCGCCCGTGCCCTGACGCCGGAGATCGAGAACTCGCTGCTCGGCGAGTTCTCGAAGAACATAGGCCAGGAGTACGAAAAATTCATCGAGGAGTGCAAGGCATTTCTGGCCGAGCTCGAAACGGAAACCTGGCTGGAGAAGTTCACATTTGCAGAGCTTGAGGAAAACGAGGCAGAACTGCAAAAACAGGCGGGCTGGCTGGAAAAAATCCGTGTCCGGGACTTCCCGGGGAACGTGAAAGCGGATGAGGCCGTCGCTGCCCTGGAAAGCTGTCGGCGAGCGTTGCGGGCTTTCGCCCGGTCGGTCTATGCGCGTGAAGGTATCGATGTGCCCGAGGGCGAGATCGACTACCGGGACGACACGCCGGCGAGAGTTGAATAACATGAGTCTTTGAGGGGGTTGAAAAAATGGATCTGATAATATTTCTCCTGAGTTTCGTTGTCATATTAACTGGTTGTGAATTTTTCACCAACGGAGTTGAATGGATAGGCAAGCGGTTCAACCTGTCCGAAGGCGCCGTGGGCAGCGTCCTCGCCGCCGTAGGGACTGCGCTGCCTGAGACTATCGTGCCGTTGATCGCCATCTTGTTGATAGGCGGCCACGCAGGCGAAGAGATCGGCGTGGGCGCGATCCTTGGTGCGCCGTTCATGCTGGCGACTCTCGCGCTGTTCGTGTGCGGTCTCTCAGTTTTCCTGTTCATGAAGCGCCGCGGCACCCGCACGCTTCACATCAACGGTCATTTGATCAGGAGAGACCTGAAATTCTTCCTTCTGGCCTATGGCCTGGCTGCCGTTGCCGCCCTCGTGCCGCCAGAATTCAACCTGTTCAAGGTCGTGCTTGGATTCGTCCTGATCCCGCTGTACATCGTGTACACTATCTACACGCTGAAGACCGGCGAGGCAGCCTGCGGTGAAGGCGAAGAGTTGAAAGGCCTGTACATCGATGGCGTTATACGAAAATGCACCGGCAAATCGGGCGAGCCAGTCGAATGTCCGGTGGCCAATGACGGCAGCGTCGAAGCGAGACGTCCGGCTCACCGGGAACCGTCTACTGCCCTGATCATCGTGCAGGTCCTCGCGTCGCTCGGCCTGATCATCATC
>JAEZKS010000121.1 GCA_023436075.1 Methanobacteriota archaeon | reverse complement strand
CTTTCAGGAGCTTGCGGTATTCGGCCTTGACCCGCCTCACCAGGGCGAGTTCTTTCTCAGCCATCGAGCCGGGGAGCGCTTCGCCCGCGACTCTCAGGTTCTCCTCGACGTGGCGCTCGTCGTTCATGCCGGACAGCACCACGGTGACCTCAGGATTATCCCAGACCCAGCGCAGGGCCCACTCGGCGGGAGACCGCTTTACGTCGGCCTCATCCCAGATGACCTGGACGCTCTTCGGCGGCGTCCTCGCCAGGCTGCCGCCCTGTAACGGTTCCATGATAACGATACCCAGCCCTTTCGACGCGGCGTAATGCAGCCCTTCCTTTCCGGCCTGGTTGGTCTCGTCCAGAATGTTGTACTGGATCTGGCAAAACTCCCAGGGGTAATCGTCGACGAGCTGCTTGAAGTCCGGCGTGCCGTTGTGCGAGGAGAAGCCGATGTGCCGTATCCTCCCATCGGCCCTGGCCTTCCGGATGAAGTCGTCGACGCCGAGGCGCTTCAGGCGATCCCAGTCCGTGGTGGTCAGGTTGTGAAGGAGATAATAGTCGATATGATCCGTCTGCAGGTTCTGGAGCTGCACGTCGAGGAGCTTGTCCATGTCCTCCCGCGTTTTGACCTGCATGGGCGGCAGCTTGGTTGCGAGCTTCACTTTTTCCCGATACCCGTCCGCCAGGGCTTTGCCTACCACGGACTCGCTGCTCCCGTAGATGAGCGCCGTGTCAAGGTAGTTCACCCCATGGTCGATGGCGTAGCGGATCTGTTTCACAGACCGCTCGACATCGACGCCAACGCCCCTCCGGGGCAGCCGCATGCACCCGAAACCTAAAGCGGAGAGCTTGTCTCCGGTACTTTTCATCGTCCTGTACTGCATAATTCTCACTCCGTCTTATGATCTGGCGCTCGCCGCCCGCGAAGCTTTTCTCGCCGCTCGCCAGGCGTCGAAACGCAGGAAGCCCTTCACGAAAAGGATCATTACGGGCATGGCGGGACCTTCGAATTCACTCTTCACCGCCTTGAGATGCTGCCGGACAGGCAGGTGCTGAGGGCAGGCTTTTTCGCATTTGCCACAGTCCTTACACTGTGAGGCAAAGCCGGGCCTGCTGCCGGTGAAGACCCCGCAGAGGTTCACCACATAGTCCAGATTGCCGAAACCCGTGCCTCCGCCGAGAGTCCGGTTGTTGTACTGGTCAAAGCACATCGGGATCTGCACGCCGGCGGGACAGGGCATGCAGTAGCGGCATCCAGTGCAGCCGACCTTCAGCATGCGGCGATACGTGTCGGTCACGCGATCGACCAGGGCCAGCTCCTTTTCCGTCAGCGTCCCCGCCGCGGCCGTACCAGCGACCCGCAGGTTTTCCTCGATGTGCGTCTCCTCGTTCATTCCCGAGAGCACTACGGTCACCTCCGGGTAGTTCCACAGCCACCGCAGTGACCACTCTGCCGGCGACCGCTTGACATCTGCCTCGTCCCAGATATCCTGGATCGCTGGCGGCGCTTTTCGGGAAAGCCCTCCGCCCCGGAGCGGCTCCATGATGATTACGCCCAGCCCTTTCGAGGCTGCGTACTTCAGGCCGTCGACGCCTGCCTGGTTGTCCCGGTCGAGATAGTTGAGCTGGATCTGGCAGAAGTCCCAGTCGTAGTCGTCGACTATCTTGCAGAAGTCAGCCTTTCCGCCGTGGTATGAGAAGCCGATGTTCCCAATCCGGCCGTCCGCTTTCGCCTTCCGGGCGAAATCCGCGAAGCCGAGGGCCTTTAGCTTTTGCCAGCTCTGGGCCTGCATGTTGTGGACGAGGTAGTAGTCGATGTGATTACTCTGGAGACTTGCAAGCTGAGCAGTCAGGAAACGATCCATGTCTTCGCCCTTGCGCACGTTCCAGTGCGGCATCTTGGTGGCGAGCTTCACCTTTTCGCGGTACCCGTCCCCAAGCGCCCGGCCCAGGAACGGCTCGCTCGCGCCCATATGGTAAGGCATGGCGGTATCGATATAGTTGACGCCGTGATCAATGGCGTGGCGCAGCTGCTTCGTCGCCCGCTCCTCGTCGATCCGGCCGCCTTTCTCGGGCAATCGCATGCAGCCGTATCCCAGTATCGAGAGCCGGTCTCCCGTTTTTGGCATTGTCCTGTATTGCATTTACATAGCCTCCCGTTTCCCATTTATGAACTGACTAATCAGTCCGGCAGCGGTCGAAAAAATATATCCTCATTGTGATATCCCGCTCCAGACTATGCTGAACGATTGCTCGATCAGCGTGTCGACGTCCTTCTGCAGCCCGTAGTGCATGATCTTCTTGACCACCGCCGTGTTGGCGTGGTATAGCAGGTCTATTATCAGGCCGCGGTGAATGTCCTTCATCTCGCCGCTGGCGACGCCCTCGTCGAGCAGCGCCCCGAGAAACTCGTAGCTCTTCATGGCCTCTTCCTCGGTGATGCGTGAGATGAACGGCGAGTGGTTGAACTGGTCGATGAAGAGGAACTCTCTGGGGTTCTCCAGGCCCCAGCGGATCATGTTCCCCCAGATGCGACGGCACATGCCCCGGCAGGTCTTTTCCTCGTCCAGCCCCAGCGCGATCGCGGCGGCCAGCCGCTGCTTGGCCAGCATGTAGGTGCCGCTGATCAGGTCCTCTTTGGTCGGGTAGTATCGGAACAACGTGCCGGTGGACACCCCGGCCTCCTGCGAGATCATCGCCGTTGGCGTGCCATGGAAACCCCGCTCCGTGAACAGCCTCAGCGATGCCTCGATGATGGCGGCCTTTTTATCAGGGACATCGTTCGACATAGATCAACCTCCCATCGGAGTGACTAATCAGTCATTGACGGCTGGATATTTATAGCTTGTCCCGCCTTCCCGAAGAAATCTTTAAGATGTCACAGGGAAGATTAGAGGCCGGAATACACGGCCACGCGGGGGTTGCCAAGCCAGGTCAAAGGCGTAGGACTTAGGATCCTATCTCGAAGGAGTTCAGGCGTTCGAATCGCCTCCCCCGCACTACTTGTATAGCCTGGCCCACTCTAAATTGGCTACATTTTTATAATCATATAATATAGTATTGATTCGTACAGCACATGCAGGCCTGGATGCCCGAAGCCTGCTTCATAGGAGAGTAACATGGCGAACACAGGCATGATGATTGGTGAGAGTATCAACCCCGGCAAAGGAGAACTGGCATCCTTGTTACAGCGAGTCCGAAAATGGCTGCTGATTGCTGCCGGAACGACCTGCGTCGGCCTGGGGTTCATAGGCATATTCCTGCCTGTACTGCCTACGACGCCGTTCCTGTTGCTTGCAGCCGTCTGCTACGCAGGAAGCTCACCCAGGTTCTATCGCTGGCTGATGGAAAACCGCTGGTTCGGCCAGTACATAAAAAATTACCGCGAAGGCAGGGGGATCACGTTGAAAACCAAAATTATCTCAGTGACGTCAATGTGTGCGGCGATCCTGTTCTCTGCGTACTTCTTCGTGCCCTGGCTTGCCGGAAAGCTCGTACTACTGGCGATAGCCGTCGGCGTATCTGCGCACATTCTCACGAGGCCTACGTGTAAATGACTATCGTGGCGGCATCAGACGTGTACCTATGCCTATGATTTAAAAAGGAAATGGAAAATTAAAAATGCTTATTTCTTCCCGTTGCCTTTGCCGTTGCCATTATTGTTATTTTTGTCTTTGCCGTGCTTCTCCTTCAGAGCGCTGACATAAGTGATGTTCCCGGCAGGTCCCGTCGCGTTGACGGTGCTGTTCGTGTACAGGTTGTAGCTGCCATCCCACGGCCACAGGAT
>JAEZKS010000111.1 GCA_023436075.1 Methanobacteriota archaeon | reverse complement strand
TAAGAACGTCAAGGACCGCATCGAGAAAGACCCGTCCGTCATTGAGCCCGGACTGCGGGTAATCAGCCGTGAAGTGACTACCGAGTCGGGCTACATCGACCTTCTGTGCGAGGATACTCAGGGCCGGACCGTGATCGTCGAGGTCAAGCGTACGTTGATATCGCCATCGGCTGTCTACCAGCTCGAAGCCTATCTGATCGACTTCCGCAAGAAAAACAAAAACGCGCAGATCAGAGGCATCCTCTGCGCACCCCGCGTATCGGAGATGGCCCGGACACTCATCGATGAGAAAGGGATGGAGTACCGGGAGATCGGGTACGAGTTCGAGCTGAAGGATAAGAAGCAGAGATCGCTTGATTGTTTCGATTCTTAAACGTTTTGTCGCATTAGAATATTCCAATCCTCCGAGCTATCCGTCGGTATCCTGGAACCATGCGAACTAGGTCCATGCGTATGTACGCGATGGTTCAATGATAGACTGGTCGATACAAGGGCATACATACACGCTTTACACAAATAGCTGCTTTATGGCTAGCTACGTGGACACCTCCTATTCGAACACCGTAGCTTCGATCTGGTTAACGAGGTATAGTCCGCCCAATAGCAATTACCCGCCGCACCCATGATTTTTAAACCCTTTTAGTTCAATTTTTTAATAATTGAATATGAATAACATAATAATATGTTAGAGCAAAGGTGTGTAAATGTTAAAAGTACAAAAGATGATAATCTTTAGTCTTATTATTTGCAGCATCTTGATTTCTGGCTGCACGAGCAATTCTACGCGTTCACCGCAGGGAAGCCCCATGCCTGGGCATATCGATACTGCTAACTTGACCGTTGAGCAAAGGCGTGCGCTGGACATCGCGCTACATAACGATACGATCATAAAAAACCTGGACGATCAAAAGTATGTTATTACAGCCATTATGATCCCGTTTAATAATACAACATTGACGCCGGAGAATAACGTGCTCGTAGCATTCGACCTGTTGTACCCGGATGGTTCGATAGACTATCACCTGGTCGCGGGCATCGACCTTAAAAATAATAGCGTTGGTTCGATCATCGTTGAAAAGCCAATGCCGCGAAACCTTTCCTATTGATCTTTTTTTGTTTATCAGCTCCTACCAACTCTGATTGACAGAAGCCTGAAGAATGTTGCTACTATTATACCGCCTGTCACACCCTCGTTCGAATTTTCACATATGCTTAATAATTCCCATTCTGAATCAGATTTATGGACAGATCGCCCGGGAACGCCATCATTATCTCGCTCGCGCTGGCGATGGCACTATCAGCCTGTCCGGTCGCATATGCATACTCGCTTCCGTCTGGCTGGATGGCTGAGTCTGGTCTCGTTGCCGGTGTTCCAGGGCTGTCGGATGACACGCCCGCATCCAGACAGGTTCATCCGATAGATGAGAACTTCGACGGCAGGACTGTTCGCATAGCATCTGGTGACGTGCTGCTTGTGAAGCTGCGAGAATATGATCAGCAATCATGGCATTTTATCGACGATAATGGCTTTTCGCTCATCAGCGATGTCGTTCTCCAGACCTATCCGGAACAGCACAGCTTTCGGGTGAAAGCCTACCGTCCCGGAGAACTGCACTTCAAGCTGGTCGATCGCAACAACGGCTCGGTCATCGATACGTTTTCCGTCACGGTTGTCTTTGATAGTAAGAAGCCGGCAGACAAGCGCACGACATCACACCCATTACGGATGACAGACAGGAACGCCCTGTACACGAACGCGGTTATCTTCGGCATCCGGTAAATGAAAAAAGAAATACCTGTATTACTGCGTGGATGCTGGCACCTCGAACGTAATGTTGTCCCCGATCGCTGCCGCCTGTTTTCGGCTTTCATTAGCGTTCGCACTATAGGAATTTGCGATGTTTATGAGATAATTATATCTGACGAGGTTTAGTAGTCCAGGCTCATGAGTGGTCAACTGATAAGCGTATTCAGTGTACGCCAGGCTAATGTTCCGGTAGCTCTTTGCGTACAAGTCTGCGGTCTCTGTCCACTTCTGGCTCAGGAGGGCCTCCTGGCTGGTCGAGGCATAGAATAGCATCGCCTCGAATTCTACTTCTGCTGATTCCATCTTGTCTGCGACCGTGTCCATGTATTGGCTTGCGCGGGTGTAATCTGACGCGTTGATTAGGGTCATGTTCTTCAAGTTATCTACATAGCTGATACCTTCGTTGTACTCAGCGAGGCCCGCGATGTATCGCTCGAAAAGCTGGGAGGTCCTCTCCACAGGATCGGTTATCGGCGCCGGCGTCGGCGTCGCGGGTACGGGAGTCGGCGTCGCCGGCACAGGCGTCGGAGTTGCCGAAGGAACAGGCGTGGGACTCGGCGTACTTATGGTACTACAGCCTGCCACGATCATTGCCACGGTCACTACAGATATCGCTAGCGTTAACGCCATCATCTTCGAGTTTTTCATGATGACACCTCCAGAGAGGAGACAGGCTGAGGACTTAACGTTTATGGTTGGCATCGTCTCCGTTGTGCATGTATTTTATCCCGGAAACCAATGTCAGATCATGGCCACACGGACGATCTCGATCAGCGGAGAGAGCATCAGGTTCATGATGGAGGACTGCGCGCTGCGCAGCCCGGAAGAAGCCTGCGGCCTCATAGCAGGCCGGTTCGATGACGCCGTGGCTCACGCGACCGACGTCATGCCGGTTCGTAACGAGAGCATGTCGACGATGAGATTCTCCATCGACCCGGTCGTCATGTACAAGGCCCTGGTGAAGCTGGAAGAGAAAGGCGAGACTATCATCGGCGTATATCATTCTCACCCGTCCGGGTCCAGGCCGTCCTACAGCGACGTCAGCTACATGGAAGGCACCAGCTATATCTGGGTGATCGTAGAAAAATGCGATAGCGTCAAAGCCTTCGTGCACGATGGCGAAGTAAAGGAAGTCGGGATAAAGAAAATGGAAGAGTCCGCGGCAGCGTTTACCAGCCGCGGGTCTGGATGATCGATTCTTTGGGCATAGTGCTCACGCCGATGCCTTTCATCGGGTTGCCGACGCCCTTCGAGATCTTCGCAAGCTTCTTTGCGTCATCGTAGTTGTTGACCGCTTCTACGATGGCCTTCGCCATCTTCGCCGGGTTGTCGGACTTGAAGATGCCCGAGCCGACGAACACGCCGTCCGCGCCGAGCCTCATCATGAGAGCAGCGTCCGCAGGCGTGGCCACGCCGCCGGCGGCGAAGTTGACCACCGGGATGCGCTGCAGACGGGATGTCTCGACGACCAGGTGAGCTGGCGCCTCGATAGACCGGGCATACCGGGCGAGCTCTTCGTCGGTCTTGCCTTTCAGATCCCGGATCTCGCCCTGGATCTGCTTCATGTGCTTGACAGCTTCGGACACGTCGCCAGTGCCTGCCTCGCCCTTGGTGCGGATCATGGCTGCACCCTCCTCGATGCGGCGTAGCGCCTCGCCGAGGTTTCGGGCGCCGCAGACGAACGGCACTGTGAACTTCGTCTTTTCTATGTGATACTTGTCATCCGCCGGGGTGAGCACCTCGGACTCGTCGATCATGTCGACGCCGATAGCCTGCAGGATTTCTGCCTCGACGAAATGGCCGATGCGGGCCTTGGCCATCACCGGGATAGTGACGGTGTCGATGATCTTCTCGATGATCGCGGGATCGGCCATGCGGGCGACGCCGCCTTCCTTCCGGATGTCGGCTGGCACTGCCTGGAGCGCCATGACGGCCACTGCACCGGCCTTTTCGGCAATGAGCGCCTGTTCCGCGTTCGTGACGTCCATGATGACTCCGCCCTTCTGCATCTTGGCGAAGCCGCGCTTGATGAGCGTCGTCCCGTGTCTTAACTCTTCCATCTTCATTTTAGCCATCTCTTAAGTGTACAATGAAATATTGCAGCGCTGATATATACTTTTACATACAGACAATTTTTACGCTGAAGGTTGAGGCTCAGGACGCCACAGACCCATCCTTTCTGATCGCCCGGATAAAGGCAAAGCACAGGACTCCGGTCACTAACAGCAGCACTGCATGACCATAGAGCGTGTCAGGGAACGAAAACGTCGTGATCGCTATGCCCCCGAGGAACGGGCCGAGCGCCAGCCCGAGGGAGAACAGCGTGTTATAGACGCCGTATGCGAAACCCTGGGAGCCCCCGGCCGCGCCGCTGCCGTATAAATCGGACAGCAGGGGCATCATGGGTGAGAGCACGAAGCTGATGGTGCAGCCGATCAACGCGAACACGACGGCCGTCAGCGCCAGCGTGGGCATGAGCATCGCGACGGCGATGACAACGGAAGAGGCGACCAGCCCTGCCGTGATGATCGTCCGACCTCCGTGGCGGTCGTACAATTTCCCCGCAAACGGCTGCGTGACTGCGCTTAACAGCGACATGAAGCCGAAGGCGAGACCGATGGCTGTCGGCGTCGCCTCGAAGGTATCGTGCAGGTAGACTGGCATATAAGGCTCGACTAAGCCAAAGGTGCCCGCCCCGATGACGATGATCGCAGCGCAGGTTAAAAAGACTACAGGCGCGTTCTTAATAGGCTTGAGGTAGCTGGTACCTTCACTCTTAGCGATGGCCGGGTATGAGGTCTTGCCTATCATGAAAAGCACCCCGATGGTACTGGCAATGATCGCAGGGATGACGAACGTCGGCACGTAGCCCAGGTTGTCGTAGATCAAGCCTCCGACCACCGGCCCGATCAACATGCCCACAGACATGACGGACATGGCGAAGCCGAGCTTTTCTCCCCGCTCCTCCGGACCGTAGGTGTCCGCCAGCAACGCGAGGCCTGCCGACCAGGTCGCTGCGCCCGACATGCCCTGGATAATCCGTGCAATGATGAGGACGTAAATGTTCGAGGACAGCGCAAAGACGACAGTCGCCGCCGCCAGAGTAAGCATCCCGATTACCATGATAGGACGCCGGCCGGTCCGGTCGGACAGCAGTCCGATCGGGATACTGAACATTAATAGAGCCAGCGAGAACGCGCCGAAGATGACGCCGATGGTCAGCTCGTCGGCACCCAGGCTCGTCGCGTATGACGGCAGCACCGGTATGACGAGGCTGTAGACCATCATGTCGGTGAATATGGCTGCCGAGACCAGCAGGAAAATGATCGTCTTTCTGTCCATTGCTATGCCTCTATTGTTTTTGTGGCGTCTAAGAAGAGGCTCTTCGTATATAAAAAGGACGCCAAAGAGCAGGGAGATAGTATTCCCTCCAGAGGATCTATAGGCTCCAGATGTTACACGAGGGCACCGAGCTTCAACACAGAGGGCTCAGAGGGCACAGAGGCATCACAGAGGATTTTAAAAAAGACTGCCATGAGTCATATTTTATAAGCCCTCTGTGCGTCCTCTGGAGCCTCTGTGACCTCTGTGTTGAAGCTCGGAGACCTCTTGCCGACCTCTGAGACCTCACGACCCGGCGATCCGTTCTCGGCTGAAGGTCTTGAGCGTGACCGTGAACGCGGCCACAATCAAGGCCAGCAGGAAGCCGATGATCGCCGTGTCCATCAGCAACGGATCGACCCCTTCCTGGTACTTGACGAAGGACAGCCCGATAATCATGCCGACGATCAGGTAGGTGGGCATGTAGGTCATCCGCACGCTCGACACAAAGCTGGAGACGGCCACGATGACCAGGACGGCGAGCACGACGATCAGCGGCGTAATGACCAGCGTCGTCAGCAACAGCGATGCCGTGGGGAAGGTCGCGGTCCACTGGATGAGATGCCCGTTGAGGACGAAGACATAGCCGTAGATCAATGCCGTAACGAAGGCTAGCCCGGCCAGGCCTGCCGCGATGGCCGCGAGCGTCTTGCCTGCCAGTATCTGGCTGTCCTTCAGCGGGAGGCTGAACAGGTATTCGATCGTCTTCTGCTCCTTCTCGTACGGGATGGCCATGACGGCTATGGCGGACCCCATGACCACCGCATACATGCTGGCGAACGGCAGGTATGCCTCAAGCGCCTGCCCTATCGAACTGGCGTCGTAGTTCGTGGCGGTCATGACCGCATCGACCTGCATGATCGGCACGATGCTGAAAATGGCCAGCATGATCAGGTTTCTCACCATTGACATCTTGCCGCTGAAGTATGACAGGATCTCCTTACGGGCAATCTCATATGTTACGTTGACCATTACTTATTCCTCCATCACTTTGAAGTACACGTCTTCCAGGCTGTGCTCCTCCCGGGACATCTCGAGCATGCCGATGCCAGCGCCGGCCAGGGCGCCGCTGACAGCCGGGGCGATGGCGTCGACGTCACCGTACAGCCGGATGTAGCCGTCGGCGATCTCGACCCGTCCCAGCGCCTCCAGGACCCGGACGGCTTTGCCAGCATCGCCCGAGACCTTCAGGTTCAGCGAGGGCGTGGAGTAGCGTTTCTTAATCGCTTCCATGCTCCCGGCGGTCCGAATGGTCCCCTGTTTGATGATGGCCAAGCTGTCGCAGATCTTCTCCACTTCTGGCAGGATGTGGGACGTGATGAAGAGCGTCTTCCCTTCCTTTTTCAGGCGGATAATCAGCTCCTCGATGTTCCGAGCCGCCTGTGGGTCCAGGCCTGAGGTCGGCTCGTCGAGGAACAGCACATCCGGGTCGTTGATCAACGCCCGAGCCAGCGCGAGCCTCTGCCGCATGCCCTTCGAGTACTGGCCGGCTTTCTTGTCCCGGGCCTCGTAGAGGTCGAGTTTCCTGAGCATGTCAGGCACGATCTCGGCACGCTCGCTGCGCTCGAACCCGTGCAGCCTCGCCGTGTAGTCGACGATGTCGTAGCCGGTCATGTAATCGTACAGCCCGTAAGTGTCCGGCAGGTAGCCGATGATCTTCCTGACCTGGTCAGCCTCGGTCAGCACATCGTAGTCACCGACGGTAGCGGTGCCTGACTGGGGCTTGATCAGCCCGATGAGTATCTTGATAGTAGTCGTCTTGCCTGAGCCGTTCTGGCCCAGGAAGCCAAAGCATGTGCCGGCTTTTACATCCAGAGAGACATCTCTGATGCCATGCACATTGTCGTACATCTTAGTGAGTCCTTTTGCCGTGATCGTAATGTCACCTCGCCCGCGCCGGGGCAAGCAGATATTGATCGGTAAAATACATAAGAAAAATTTTGACGGAATACGGTTAACCATTGATTGCAGACAGTCAATACGGCAAGCATCGATGGCATGAGGAAGTTGATATTATAATAAGCAAATTCTTCTCGATCGTGTGAATAATAAAGTCGCAGCCCGTCCGCGTGCGAGCGACGCATGTTGCCTGACAGGATGTTCGACGCATGCATGAAGGAGCCTGCACGCGCACGCGCGCGAAGCTGCCCGCCTGTAGCCCGGGCCGCTCAAAGGGCTCAGAATAGGGAGCCTGCACGCGCACGCGCGCGAAGCTGCCCTTCCTGGCCGATCTGCAGTTTTTCGGTCATAAACCGAGCCTGCACGCGCACGCGCGCGAAGCTGCCCGGCGTTACCGTGAGGACAGGCCGAGCAGCCGACAAGATATATATGCATTAGCCTGATACTGACTTCTGTGCCAGCGAGAGACGTTGCCCGTATCTTGAATAACGAGTCTAACCTGAAGATACTGGACAAGCTCAAGTCCCGGCCGTACTACCCGCGAGAGCTTGCCCAGGAGATGGGGCTCAGCGAGCCGTTCATAGTGCGCAGACTCAAGACGATGGAAGAGGAAGACATCGTCGAAGGCCGCTGGGAGACGATGGGCAGCCGCAAAGTCAAGCGCTATTATCTCAAAGACGTGAAGATCGAGTACGGCAGGGAAGGGCTGAAGGTCAGTTCCGAAGAGCTCCCCGTACCCCCCGCTAAAAAGACCATAGACGTGAAGAACGAGATGCGAGCCAGGCTGGTAAAACTGCCGCTGGTGGCAGTCTGTTTCGCAGGCATCGTGCTCAACGTGCCGATCATTCTGGTCGCCATGCTCGTGCTCGTATTCTGGTACATGCTGGCCACCATGGGGTTCTACCGGCGATATCGCTTTACTACGATGTTGTTATCCATACCGGTATACGTGTTCGGCGTCCTGTCGATCAGCGCGATTCTCATTGGCGATGCGATAGATGTGGTGATACCGTTGAGTGCCGTCGTCGGCCTCTTTGCCGGCGTCTTAATATTTGTCATGATATATCAGGCACGCTATTATCAGCTTGAGCTGGACGACATGCTTGAAAAGACCAGGGAGTTCGTCAACGGCCTGGGGGATGAGCCAGGGCATGTGCGTTTCTTTTACCTGCCAATGGCGCTAAAATGGAAGATCAATGAATATTTCAAGATAGTTTGATCTGGAGCCCTGGCCGTCCGTTGTGCCCGCTCTCACGTTTCAGGCACCGCCGTAATAGTAACAGCATGATAAATCCCACGGGCGGAATGAAGACCAGCACGATCAGAGCGCCTGCCGACAACGACACGGAATACAGGAATTTCACGGAAAAGTCTACGATCCTCAACATTTTTATGCCTCTCTGCCCGGCAGAGAGGTAAAAGCCGATGCGTTATATATTTGCGCCTGCCAGCCATGCGCCATCGTTGACAGGAAACAAGGATGAAAATGCGGGAGATGCCGTATTCTCCCGGGATATCTCCGGGGATGGTTCATTGACGCGCTTTCGCATCTGTTAACGATAGATCATGGCCGAGGACAAGGAGGAGCGCATCGCGGAAGAGAGAGCGAAGGCCTACAAAAATGACCGGGCCTTAGATGAAAAGCTAAGCAGCGAGAACCCAGACCGCGTAGGTGCCTTTAACCGAAGGGCGGATCGCAAGCGGGAAAAGTATTCCCGGGAGAACTATTATGAGTCCGTGGAAGGGCAGGAGACTGAAAAGAAATCGCGCGAAGAGTGGCGCGAAGACTGAACTCTTTCCACGTACACATCCGGCAGGGCCGCGCCTCTGATTTATTTATATGCAGATTTTTATTTACAATGGTGGTATCTGTATGCAAGAGCACGTGCACAAGGGTTACGAGATAAAGCGGTTCGACTTGCCGGACATGAGCCAGAAGGAGATGGACGAGCTGATCGCCAGCCAGCTCCTGTGCCGTGTCACCTTCAACGACAGGCCTTACCCGTACACGCTGCCTATGGAGTACTACTATTTCGGCGATACCATGTATTTCCACTTCACGACGACCGGGAGGAAGATGGACCTGATGCGCAACGACCCAAACGTCTGTGTCGAGGTGGACTGGTCGAGCGACGACCTTTCAGACTATCGGAGCGTGGTCATCCGGGGCAGGCTGGAGGAGGTAACGAACACTGACGAGCGCAACATGATGAACCTTGCCATGTCCAGCGCAGTCAAAGACAAGGTCGGCATCAAGGCATACTTCCGAATACCCTGGGCAAAAAAAGGCATCGACTACCTCTCGGCATCCAATATCCCGCTCACGCTGCTCAGGCTCGACGTACATGAGATGACAGGAAAGAAGGCGCATTGAGTAAAATCGAAAGAATTTTGTAGCATGGCCGCAAATAGTAATTGATTTTTACGGCTATGAATACGGGTAAAACCATTCGCATGGGACGCATCGTCGACCGGCAGACGGGCCGGACCGTCATGGTGCCCATGGACCACGGCATCACCATCGGCCCCGTGACCGGGCTGTCTAACATCGGCCGGTCAATGGCGGCCGCGGCCGAGGGCGGCGCGAACGCCGTCGTCATGCACAAGGGCATTGTCAAGGAATGCTACGCGAAGGCGCCGAAGGACCTGGGGCTGATTATCCACCTGTCGGCGAGTACGAACCTGAGCATTGATCCAGATCATAAGATCATCATCACCCGGCCGCTCGAAGCAATGAGGCTGGGCGCGGATGCAGTTTCGGTGCATGTCAATGTAGGCTCGGAGAGAGAGGATGAG
>JAEZKS010000099.1 GCA_023436075.1 Methanobacteriota archaeon | reverse complement strand
CAGTGAGCGAGCGGCCCATCGTCTACCAGGCGGTCGTCCCGGAGATCGGTCTCGAGATGCTGATCGACCGGCATCTGCAGGCGAAGAAAGATGCGGAGAAACACTTTGTCACTCTTCCTCGGAACGTCCGTGAGATCCACGCAGAAAATATCTGGTACATCTTCTCAGAGAAAAACCTCGATTACAAGGTAATGGACATGATCAAGAACGCGAAGAAGAGCGTCTTGTTCGCGATGTCGGAAAAATATATCCCATTTCTCAAGCCCCTGGCCAGGAAAGGCATCGATCTGGACGTGATGATCATCGTCGACAAGCCGGGCGTCGAGCAGGCGACGAGAAAAATGCTCGGACAGCGGGTAAATCTCCACTTCGTCCAGAAACTTGGCCTGTCGAAGATAGTCTCTGTCACCAAAGCGATGGATCAGGAAGAATATGTATCCGCTTTCCGGAGCCTCTTCGATGTCATGAACTACGACAACGTACTTCTCCTGATCGTCGACGATGTCGAGATGCTGTACGTGCCCCCGTTCTTCGGCGACAGCACGACCGCCATGAGCTCGCAGAACCCGCTCATGGTCCAGAACATGAAAATCGTATACCAGGTCATGCTTTCATATTTCAACAAGCAGGAAGGTAAGTGAATCGGCCGGCTCTATGCCGGACAGTTTCATGTAGCGGCCGAAGCAATAGCAACGTGCGACGAGCAGTTATTCTGTGTATGCGATGACCTGCTCGACCGTGTCGAACCCCCGTTGCTCGTCCCACTTGAAAAGCAACCGCAGGTCTGGCATGTTTTGCGGGTCGCTGAAATCGATGCCCGTGACATCTTTGGCGAACTGTCGGGATGCCTTGCACGCTTTCTGGTCGCAGGCCAGGAATTCTTCCACCAATTTGTCCAGCGGGCTCGACGTCACCGTGTACTTCACGACGAAGTCGCCATGTGGCGTGCGCTGCAGGAACGTGAGGTTCCTGATGACGTCGTGGTCCCGGAGCACCTTCACCCATTCGTCGCGTCGTGCAGCCGCTTCTCTGGCGTACTTCACGACCTCATCGGTCTTTCCCGGCAGCAGAGGCGCCGTCACGCACCATGGCATCTCGAGCATGTTCCTTTCTTCGAGAAACTCGTGCGTCTCCTGCCAGTCCATCAGCGGCTCCAGCTTCGGCACGTTCCCGGCCTGCGAGAGGTAGACGCCGGTGAAGTCCTTGAACCGCTCGTCAAAATATTTCGAACACGGGACTTCGCTGCCGAACAACCCCCTGATTGTCTGGTCCAGGCTGTCGGTCGATCGCATGAATGTGACCATATAGTCCCCCTTGCCCTTGATGGTCTCGAGAAAAACTATGACGTTCCGGACGCCGAAGAGCTTGAAATGTCCGTCCGTTTCGCTGCCGAACTTTTCGCCGGCGTCGTCCCAGAAGTCCCGCAGGCTGCCGATCTTTTCCGGCAGGACGGGCAACATGAAGCATGAGTCTACACTGTTTTCGCGCTGCACAATATTCCCCCTTTCGATCATCGCACCGCATGAGGCAGGCTGCCGGATACACGTGCGTCGTTCGAGCCTATTAGTCTCTACCGTGATGATAGCGGATGTCGTCATCATGAGGCGAGGAAAATTCCTGCGTAAAAAAGAGGCTCCAGACCAGGCCCGGAGCGAATGAATGGCTTTATTGAGCCTTCGCCAGCAGCACGGGCTTCTCTGTCTTCCTGCGGCTCAGCACTATCAGGCAGATAACGAATATGACCGAGACGGCGGCCATGGCGAAGCCAATCCAGAACACTTCGTGGAACGCCTGGTCGAAGGTAATCGCCTGCCGGGTCGCGTCGGCCAGGACGAAGCCGCCGATCACCGAGCCGACAGTGCTGCCTACGTTCTTGAAAGTGTTCAGTATGCCGGTGCCTGTGCCTTTTTCGCTCTCTGGCATGTAGGACAGCATGATGAGCTGGAAGGCGCCCATGCCCAGCCCCAGCCCGACACCCAGCCCTGCCAGAGAGATGGCGAGGGTCGTGGAGACGACCACGTATCCTGCCAGGTAAAACACTGCACCCGACGCGGCGATGCAGCCCAGGAGGAGCATGATCTTTGCCCCGTACCGGGCCAGCAGCACGCCGCCGACGATAGCGCCTGCCATCAGTGAGACCGACATGGGTGTCAGGATGGTGCCGCTATCCTGCACGTTCATATGGAGGATCATCTGAGCGAACGAGGGCACGTAGATCATAGCACAGCCCATGCAGACGTTGACCGCCATCTGGGCCAGGTTCAGCGAAAGGACATCCCCTCTCATGATCAGCGGGATGTCAAGTATGGGATGGGCCGTGTGTCTCTCAAACAGGATCAGCAGAATGCCAAGCAAGCCGCATGCCCCGAAGAACGGAAACACCGTAATGTCACTGAAGGGGAGTGTCTCCAGCCTGGTGAGGCCCAAGATGAGTCCTGCCAGCGAGCCTGTCAGTAGCAGCGAGCCGATGACATCAATGCCCTGCTTGTTTTCTCCGAAGCTCTCCTCGAACCGGAGCATCAGCAGGATCGCTAAAATGCCCAGGGGGATGTTGATATAGAACACGGTTCTCCAGCCAAAGTGCTCGATGAAGTAGCCGCCGAGGTTCGGCCCAATGATCATGGCGACCGCAGCCATTGCCATCAGCGCTCCCATTGTCTTGCCTTTGTTATCTTTTGTCGTCGCGCTCTCCATGGCGGAGATAGCCGCGGGGAGGACAATGCCGGCTCCAAGGGCCTGCATAGCCCTGAACGCGATCAGCGTGTAGATGTCCCAGGAGATGCTGCTCAATAGCGATCCCAGCGTAAAGATGCCTACGCCAACGATGTATATACGCTTCCGGCCGTAGATGTCCGATAGCTTGCCTGCCAGCGGCATGATGGCTGCATAGAACAGCATGAAGATAGTCATCGTCCAGGTTACCCACTCGAACGACGTATCCAGATCGCTCACGATCGTCGGGAGCGCAGGGACGAAGATGTAAGAGTCTATCGCCGTCATGAATACGCCGAGCGCCAGCACCAGCATCAGGAAGTACGGCGATGTCCGGATGCTTTTCCTGGTTCCGGTTGTGATGTTTTCGGTCATTTCGATTCCTCTCATACTTTTATTCTTCAAACCTCACAGCGGGAATGAGACGTATCTCGTTGCAAGGTTCGTTCGCTATGACATATCTAACCTCATCAAAGTTGTAATTTTAATTACAACACGATGCCTAGTAATCCGAAGCAGTATATATAAATTATGCAGAAAGTTGTTAATTACATTACAATTATATGTCAAATATATGCGACTGGACATCATCAGGAAGCGCCGGCCCGATTCCGGGAGGTAACTTTTTGCGGCAGACGGCGCAAACATTAGTGTAATTATTTAAGGCGAGCGTCTTATACCACTTTTTATGAACCGGCTTGCGAACTCTCCGAGCAGCTACCTGCGCCGTGCCGTAGACGAGCCGATCGACTGGTACCCGTGGGGGGACGAAGCCTTCGACAGGGCGAGACGAGAAGATAAGCCGGTGCTCCTGTCGATTGGCGCAGTATGGTGCCACTGGTGCCATGTGATGGCCCGGGAGACGTGGAAAGACCCTGATACGGCGGCGCTTGTCAACCGTGATTTTGTCGCAATCAAAGTAGACCGGGACGATCGCCCTGAAATCGATCGGCGCTTCCAGGAGGCTGTACAAGCGCTGACCGGCCAGGGTGGCTGGCCACTCACGGTCTTTCTCACGCCGGACGGGCATCCCTTCTACGGCGGCACATACTTCCCGGGCAAGGCAAAGCATGGCCTGCCTGCGTTCAAGGACGTGCTGCAGGCGATAGCGGACATGTACCATAATGATCGCGGCAGCGTGGAGCGAGTGGTTAACGACCTGTCGCAACGGTACGTTTTCGTCGCCCCGGTGCCAATGAAGCTGGACCCCGGCTACCTTGACACGGCAGCGGATCAAATGCGGGAAAGCTTCGACCCTGTATACGGGGGATTCGGCACTTCGCAAAAGTTCCCCTATGCTGAAGCCCTGCTGTTCCTACTACAGCGCTATGCTACGACGGGAGAGCGTAAGGCATGGGACGTGGCCGATTTCACGCTCCGGCGCATGGCAGCCGGCGGCGTCTACGACCAGATCGGAGGGGGCTTCCACAGGTATGCGACCGACCAGGCATGGCGTGTGCCGCACTTCGAGAAGATGCTGAATGATAATGCGCTGCTGCTCAGCGCCTACCTGGAGGCGTACCAGCTCTCCGGCTCGTCTTTATTCCGTGAGGTCGCGGAAGAGATCGTCGGGTTCGTCTTCAGGGATATGCTGCGTGAGCCTGCCGGGTTCGCTTCCAGCATAGACGCTGATGTTCATGGCGAGGAAGGTGCCTATTTCACCTGGACCGAGCCGGAGCTGACCGAAGTGCTTGGCGATAAGCGGGTCGACTACTTCATGACGACCTACAGCGCGACTCGCGGAGGCAACATCGGCCGTGGCAATAACGTGCTCTACCTGAGCAAAGAGTCCGACCGTCCGCAATATGCCGAGGACCGGAAGAAGCTGCTGGCAGTCCGCGAGAAGCGAGAAAAGCCCTATGTAGACCAGTCTATTCATACAAGCTGGACGGCGCTCATGGTCACTTCGCTGGTCCGGGCATATAATGTGCTGGACGACCGGCGCTGCCTGGACTATGCAATCCGGACTGCGCAGTTTGTCATAGAAAGCATGTACCGGGACGGCACACTATACCGTGTCTACACTGATCGACCATCCGTCGCAGGATATCTTGAGGACTATTCCTGCTTCATCGAAGCTTTGCTGGAGCTATACAACACCACGCAGGACGAAAACTTCCTGGACAAGGCGAAAGAGCTCGCGGAAATATGCGACGAAAAGTTCTACGATCATGATCATGGCGGCTACTTCTTCGTACAGGCAAAGGACCGCGATATCACGACGCAGGACATGCCGGTCACTGACTTCTCCGTGCCCGGCTCCAACCCTCAGATGGCCATGAACCTGATCAAGCTCTACTATTATACGGGCGATCAGACGTACTTTGACAAGGCGCAGTCACTAGTCGAGGGCTTTTTCGACATGTGCCGGCAGTACCCGCTGGGCCACGGCACATTCTTTGCGGCCATGGACTACCTGATCAACAGACCGGAGCAGATTGCCATCGTGGCCACAGGTAAAGAGAAAGAGGGGCGGGAGCTCGTCGATCTCGTGAACAGCATGACCATCAAGAAGATCACGATGCTTGACTTCGGACAGTTCCGTGTCCGACCGGACATCTTTGAGGGCAAAACCATGATTGAGGGTAAGCCGACGGCCTACTTCTGCCGGGACTCGACGTGCACAGTGCCCCTGGCTGACCGCGAGGACATCCTGGAGATGCTGAAGCGCCCGAGGTTCGACTGAAACCTTCGCAAGGGGCGGGCGACCTTAGCAAGAGGACCCGGGGCCCGGTCACGCACGTACGCACAATACCGGCTCGACAATCGACGCTAACGCAATCCCAGAATCTTCAGTCCTTCCAGGATGCGGTCCACGCGTATCTGTCCTGGCGCAACAGGGCGACGGACATAGCCATAGGTTAGCAATGAGCCGTAGACTGGTGCGACGATTCGGGAATGCATGCCAATGCTGCCCATCGATATGGTACAGACGGGGCGCTTCGAAATTCGCGTGACATCCAAAAGTCGCAGTACGTCATTCAGGTCGTGCGGCGTCACCGCCAGCTTCGCAATCGCGCCTTTCTCCAGGCACCGGTCGAGGATCGACAGCATCTCTGCATTGGGCGGCGTGTTTTCAAAGTCGTGGTACGAGATGATCGGCATCGCCTCTGTGCCCTCTACCGTGGTCGTCAGCCGCTCGACATCCTTTGCCCTCAACTCCACGTCGATGAATCCAGCGTACGGTGCCAGCGACTTAAAGAGATGCAGCCGCTCTTCATCGCTGCCCTTGAATTTCCCTCCCTCGAACTCCGGCCGGATGGTCACGATGATCGGGCATTCTATATCATGATATATGCTCTCCACGAGCGCCTGCGGGTCTCCTTCGGCCAGGTCCACGCGGACTTCGATAATGTCCGCTCCCAGCGACTCGGCCTCCTTCGCTTCGTCCTTCGAGGTGACCGACGCAACGACTTTAGGTGGGAAATCCATTTTATCTCCGTCCAGACTAGAACCTGTCATCCTGCAAATAACTGCGGTGGAACCGTATAGCCAGCTCGGCTTTTTTCAACTCGGCCTGCAGGTACCCGGCATGGTCGAGCATCGAGACCAGGCCCCGGTCGACGATCGTGTGTAAGATCGACTCCGAATCAGTGCCCACGATGGTCACGTCGCCATTACGGGCATAAATCTTACCGTCATCGATGAAAATGTTGAAGCTACCGGCCGGATCGAGCCGGAACGGGCGCTTCTTCGCCTCGATCAAAACGTCCGAGGGCTCGACCACGTCCTTCCTGGGCCGCTTCTCCTTGATCACGAGGAGGTCCACACCCAGGTCTTTAGGCGACTCATGGTGGCGCTGTGCCAGGGCCATCATCATACAGGCCTTCTTTAGCTCGTCCGCGCTCCCGAGGGTCTTCTGGCTCGCCTCGGTGGTGAAGAGCACGCTGGCATCAGCTTCCATGGCGATGCCGGCCAGCAGTGCGTTCACGCCGATGGAATCCGCGTCGATCAGCTCGGTGACGTTGCCAGCGCCGAAGAAGACGGGCATTTCCGGATACCACTCCCGGAATTTCCGGTAGCGGCAGATGGCGTTGACCATGCCGTGTCCCAGAGGAGACAGCACCGGGTCGGCGATGATGTTACTGACTCCTTGCTCTTTCGCTGATTCGATGTTTCTGATCAGGCTGTCCAGCGTCTCGTCGTCCGGGATGACCACGACCGCCGTGCCTTTCTTCGCCGCCAGCGGCCCGACAATGCCGATGTTCGACGAGTCGAGGCTGAGAATGAGATCGGCCCCGGCCTCGATGCCAGCCGCGACGTATTCAGGCACGAGCGTATCCACGCTCACTGGCTTAGCGGTGACCGACTTTGCTACTTTCACCGCATGCCTGACAGCTTCGGGGCTGGACTCCAGAGGCACGCCCAGGTCGATGATGTCCGCCGCTGCGTACGACTCGATCTTTTTTACAAGATCCACGTCCGACAGCCGTGTCGCATCGACGACTTCTGCCATGACCTTCATGCTCGCGCCACCGCCGATCTTCACGCCCTTGAGGCTGAGTGCGGGCTGTGCTTCCCTCTCGATAGCCTCGAACTCTTTCATTGCCGAGTCGCGCTTGACCTCCAGCAGAAGCTGGTCGGCGGAAATCTTGTGCGAGAACTCGATCTTGTCGGCATACCGGAGCGCCAGCGGGATGTCAAAGGCGTGCTTGGGGCCGAGGCGTATCTTCACGCCCAGCTTCGCCTCCAGCTTCGAGAAGTCGGAGCCGCACAACCCTGATATTAGCACGAGGTCATACTGCCCGGCTTTGTCTGCCAGCATAGGCTCGAGGAGCTTCGGAGTGATGAAAGCGGCGACATTCACGTCTGCTATGGCAACGTCCGCGGCGCCGGCAGTAGCTTCTTTGACGACTGGAGCGGCCAGTTTTCCCGTAACTAGCAGGATGCGCATATGGTTTTATTATATTACCTTAGCCAATACTTAAAAAATTCCATGCACTACGGGCACGACGGTTTTTCGTCTGCTTGCGCATGGTCAGATTGCGGGGGATTGTCGTCTTGTTCTTGTTTCGGCTGTGCGTCGTACGATCTTCCCGCCAAGGCCGCCAAGGACGGAAGCGCGCCAAGGACGATTAATAAAATGGCTCTACTCATGCCTTTTTGTTTAAAAATCTTGGCGATCTTGAAGTCCTTGGCGGCCTTGGCGAGAGTTCCGTTGTGCAGGAGCCCAAAACAAGTAAGATGGCCCTGCGGACCGGTCACGCGCGCGAGGCACCGGTCCGCAGGGGTAGCTGATACCGACCATTATTTATTGCTGTTGACTGTATATTCAGTCATATGCTCCGCTTCGACCTCCACGTACACTCGGACTACTCGCCGGACGGCCACAGCACCGTCGAGGAAATACTTCAGGCGGCGAAGCAGAAAGGGCTGGATGGCGTGGCCATCACCGACCACGATACCACTGCAGGGGCCATCCGTGCCATGGAGGTCGTCGACCGTGTCGCGCCCGGGCTGCTGGTGATTCCGGGACAGGAGATCTCCACGAAGGCCGGCCATCTGATCGTTCTGGGCATCACCAAAGAGATACCGAAGGGCATGCCGGTCAAAGACACGATCGCCATGGCCCACGAGCTCGGCGGCACGGTAGTCGTGCCCCACCCGGACCAGCGGACTCGCCACGGCATGCGGATACCACGGGGGGCGGATGCGGTCGAAGTGTACAACTCCCGTTACATTTTCGGCTACCATAATTTCGTGACCGCACGCAAGGTGAACCGGCGCAAGATGCCCGCGGTCGCTGGCAGCGATGCGCATGTGGCGTCCATGGTAGGCCAGGCTGTAACTGAGGTCGCAGCGCAGCGGAATGTCCCTGCTGTGCTCAAGGCCATCCGGGAGGGCAAGACCCGTATCGATGTGAAGAGGACGCCGGTGCGCGTCTATCTATACCAGCTCGGCCACGGCTGGGCGCGTCGCGCAAAATCAATAATTTCAAAGTTGTAATCACATTTTGTTCATATTTTCTACATTTATCGAAAAGTTTATTTTAACGGAGCAAGAGATTGAACTAGGGTTCCGATGGATAAGACTGACCTGACCATCCTCGAGAAGCTATCCCGTGACAGCCGCACGCATTGCACTGAGATAGCCGGGGAACTCGGCGTGGCCACCTCCACGATCCACAAGCGGGTGAACCAGCTCTACAACGATGGCGTCATCGAGCAGTTCACCATCATCCTGAACCCGGAAAAGTCCGGGAACATGCTGACCACGTTCATAGGCATCAACGTTGATGCCGCGAAGAAGGACGAGGTCATCAGGACGCTCAAGTCGATCGACAGCGTGCTCGAAGTCTACGAGTTGCTCGAGCCGTATGACCTGTTCGTAAAGGTGCGGACACAGGACATACGGGAGCTCAAGGAGAACGTGCTCCGGGTCATCAACGGGACCAGCGGGATACTGAACACGAGCAGCATCCTGACCACGCGACGGCACAAGGAGTCCGCCTGCGTCATCCCCACGGAGAGATTAAAATGACTGTAATGATAACCGAGGGCGTGGCCGCTGCGCTCATGTATCTGGTCGGCGGCGCTCTGGTGTTGTTCATCTACGAGGCCTACAACAAGACGCGGCAACGGAGCCTTATCTACATGGGCATCGGGTTTTTCACCATTATCTTCGGTGCTAACCTGATGACGCTGTCCGAAGCGCTGCAGTCCGGGCTCGGCTGGACGATGACTGTCGATCCTTCGGTCATCCGGACGATAGCACTGGCGATACAGCTCATAGGTATCGTGCTTCTGATCTTTTCTGCGATAAGGCCGTTCCGCCAGAAGGGGTAGACAATCGCCACGGGGGTACAGATGGACAGATACACGAGGTTCGCCAACACGTGGAAAGCCATAGGCGTCACTTCCAGGGTGAGGTGGCACCAGGGCAGCACCCAGGACCGCTTCAACGCCACGCTCGTCAAGCGGATCGCTGAGAAGTACGGCGAGGAAGCCCTGGCCATGATGGAGGACGTAGCTTATCAGATCGGCCTCGAAGACGGCGGGAAGATCTGCGAGAACCTCAACGTGGACCATGCGTCGATGCAGTCCGCCCTCGTGCCTCTTGAAACGGTGGCACTGCTCTCCGGCATCGACTCCGAGGTGGTCGGAGACAAAAAGTCCCGGCAGTTCCAGCACTTCAGCTTCAAGTGCACCGGATGCCTGTTCGGACAGATCTTCGACAGCCTTGACCAGGGCATCCGGGAACGTGTCTGCGAGAAATACGCGCTGGGCCTGGTGCACTCCATGAACAAGGAGACGGACCTCAAGCTGACGCGGAAATGCTGCCAGGGCAACCGGCAGTGCGAGTTCACGGTGACCTTCCGTTGAGCCTCACAGGCATCGCCCGGGCCCTCGGCTTTTACCTGTTCCTCGTATTCGTTGTCTTCTTCCTGTCCCTGACCGGGATGTACCTTTCATATATTATTATCATCCTCGTCTCGCTGCTCTTCATCCTGGCCGCGAAGGTGACCGTCCGCTCTGGCAACCCACTGCCTGGCGCCGTTACCGGCACACTGGCGATCACTGCGACTTTCGGGCTGATGCTCGCCGTCGGCACCACGGCAATCGCCGGGCTGGAAACCGGCATCGTCGATGCGCTGCTCATAGGCATCCTGATGCAGACGTTCGTGGCCGTCGGTGAAGAGCTGTCATTCCGGGGCTACCTCCTCGGAGACCTCCGTGCCCAGCTTGGCCTCCCGGCAGCGATCGCGCTCTCTTCACTTGGCTTTGCGTTTCTCCATGTCCACTCGATGCTGTTGACCGGCATCAATCCCCCATCCGCTCTTATTGCCCTCGTAACCATCACGGCCGCCGGGGCGGTGCTCGCGCTTCTGACGATCCGCTGGGGCATCCTGAGCGCCATGGGTTTCCATTTTGCGTGGAACTTCTTTCAGTACAACGTCTTCGGCCTGGGACTGGCCGGGGAGTTCGATTCGGTTCTGAAACTTTCCGGGCCGGGCGATATTTTGTTGACTGGCGGCGAGTACGGGCCCGAGGCATCCCTGCCGGGGCTTTTCGTGATACTGATCACGCTGGGCGTCGCGTGGTACCTGTGCCGGCGGCACAAGACGGACAATTGTCATACCCGATGAGGCTAAAACCGTCTCTGCACGGGCACGAATGTATAATAAATGCCCCCATGGGAACGCCGATCGCCCTCCGATCGCACAAAGTTTATTATACCGGATAGCGTGTAGTTCATTGTCCCTGTATATACAGGACGGATGATAATCATGGCAATGCTAGGGTCCTGGGAAATCCTTCTGATATTGGCGGTCATCGCACTACTGTTCGGCGCAACCAAGCTGCCGGATCTCGCCCGGTCCATGGG
>JAEZKS010000271.1 GCA_023436075.1 Methanobacteriota archaeon | reverse complement strand
GTTCCGGCCTTGGCAGCGGTCTTGGTGGCTTTGGCAGCGGTCTGGGCGGGTACGGTTCCGGCCTTGGCGGCATTGGCGGCGGCTGCGGTACCTCTTAAGCGTGATGCCTCCCGGACGGAGGCATCTTTTTTTGCACGATTCGTTTATGGCAGACATGTCGTCCGATTAGGAATCAAGGCACAGATTAAGCTTTTTTAACCATAAATAGCTCGTGATACCGGCATTTTTGCTACATTTTATGCCTGTCCTATTTATCGACAATTGCGGAAACTCATAGCGTAGGGGATGATTCTCTGAAAGACAGAGGGAAAATACTGGCATACGGCCTGACAGCAATACTAACCTTCGTTATGGTCGTCGCCATCTCAACGGCCGTTTCTGCCGAAGCCCCGGAAGCCGGTGCAGGCACAGTGCCTTCGGGCGTTCAGGGTATTAACATGGTCACGAACAATAGTACTACACAAACGAGCACGGGCATGAATGCCACGAGCGTGAATGCTACAGGAATGAATGCTACAGGAATAAATCCTGTAGGAATGAATCCTACGGAAATGAATCCCACAGAAATGAACGCTACGAGCAGCGGCAGTCCAGTCTCCGACAATGCGCCGGGTAGCACTGCGCCAGATCTACAGGAGAAATCACCCGCCGCGCCTGAGCAGAAACAGGCAGCTCCGGCACCAGACAGCGCAGTGCCAGGATTCCGCCCCTATGGCACCGACCCCTGGGGATGGGGCGGTCTCGGGCCCGACGGGATAGTCGGCCCATATGCCTGCAAATACAGCCAGCATGGCCATGGCGCCGTGTGGGGCTTCGGGAGTCCGGTCCCATTCGTGCCGTAAGCGCGGCTAATGAGGAACGAAAGAGCACTGGAACACGAATGCAGACGGCTCACTTCTGGCGGCTCTGCGCAGCGATCAGTGCTGCCGTCGCCCCGGCGTTGAAGCCGTTGTCGATGTTCACGACCACGAGGCCCGGCGAGCAGGACTGGAGCATCGTCGTCAGCGCCCCCATGCCGCCTGCGCCGAGACCGTAGCCCACGCTGGTGGGCACCCCGATCACCGGGACCGGCATGATGCCCGCCACGACCGAGGGCAGCGCGCCCTCCATTCCGGCGACAACAACCACGCAGGAAACGCCCTCGGCAATTAGCTTCTTCAGCGGCTCGAGCAGCCGGTGGATGCCGGCAACGCCCACGTCATATCCCCTGATGACCTCACAGCCCATCACCTCTGCGACAGTCGCCGCCTCCTCGGCCACGGGAATGTCCGATGTGCCTGCCGTCAGGACGCCGATTTTGCCAGTGTAGCCCGGCTTCTCCTTCCGCCGGTCTACCACGATCATGCGCGCCTCTTGCCGGTGAATGACTCCCTGCTCGCCAATCCGCCGCACGATTTCCGCGTGGTCAGCTTCGGACGCGCGAGACAC
This sequence comes from Methanobacteriota archaeon, assembly GCA_023436075.1. Lineage (GTDB taxonomy): Archaea > Halobacteriota > Methanocellia > Methanocellales > Methanocellaceae > Methanocella_A. The sequence continues at coordinate 8,600 of JAEZKS010000271.1, read as the reverse complement.
GGTCACCATGCTCTTCTTCGCGATCACGGCCTCCACGATCTGCCCGACCTTCACAGGGCTCTTGCCCTCGGCGTAGATGACCTCCGGCACGCCCGATCGCGACTCTCTGGACAGGTCGAACACCGTGTGGTTGCCGATCATCTCGACGTAGTCCAGCTTTAATAATCGCTCAGCCTCTTCCACGCCTATGTCGCCGCGTCGCAGCTTCTCCAGCACATCGTGAGCGCTCATCGTTTTAGCCTCCTGTGATTGTATGATCTCATAAAGGCGCAGCTTTAAAAGGTTTTGCATTCGTCCATGAAGTTCGGCCTTGTTCAGGCATCCGGTCGTTCGATCTTCTCGCCAAGGACGCCAAGGACGGAAGCACGCTAAGACGATTTTACAATATACTACGTGCGCCTGTTAATTAAAAAGTCTTGGCGTTCTTAAATTCCTTGGCGTCCTTGGCGAGAAGATCGTCTGCGCACGCCTTAACAAGACTGACTTTCACGGGACCTGTAAAAAATATAATCGACTTTCAATAGTCCCGGTCGACCAGGAACCGCCCGATGGCCCGCAGGTCTTCCATGGCGCGGCTGCCAGGGCAAAGCCCTTTCAGCTCCGCCATCGCCTCGTCTTTCAGCCGCGTGGCCTCGCGTGCGGTGAACTCGTAGGCCTTCGCCTTCGTCAGGATGTCGAACACGCGGTCGATGTCTGCATCCGAAAACTCCTTCTTCGCGTACAGCCGCTTCAGCTCGTCCTTCTCGGACGAGTGCTGGAGAGCATACAGCACGGGCAGCGTCTTCTTCTTGTTCCGGATGTCGTTGCGTGCCGACTTGCCAGTCTTCGCCGGGTCGCCCCAGATGCCCAGCAGGTCGTCCTGTATCTGGAAGGCGACGCCGATCTTGTGGCCGAAGTTGCGGAAGTGCTGCACTGTCTCGCGGTCCGCGCCGGCGGCCATGGCGCCGATGGCCGTGGACGCTTCGATGAGCGCGGCAGTCTTGCCGGTGATCATCCGGACGTACTCGTCGACTGTGACGCCGTCACGCGTCTGGAAGCTCATGTCCAGGTACTGGCCCTCGCAGAGCTGCATGATCGTGTCGTTGAAGACCCGCAGGACGGCGACCATCGCCGCCGGGTCGATCTCCAGGTCCATGATCGCCATGTACGAGATCACATCCATGGCGTCGCCGGTATTGATCGCCTGCGGGACGCCCCACAGCTTCCACACCGTGTCCCTGTGCCGGCGCTTCTCGTCGCCGTCCTCGATGTCGTCGTGAATGAGTGAGAAATTGTGCACCAGCTCGACCGCCGCCGCACCGGGCAGCGCCTTGCGGTAGTCGCCGGTGATGGCCTCGCAGGCCAGCAGGCACATCGTGGAGCGCAACTGCTTGCCTCCCTTGAAATCGCAGGGGCTGAATCGCTCGTCAACCCACCCGAGGTGGTACATCATCATGTCCTGGAGCCTACCGGTTTTCTGGCGGCTCTCGATGATGCGTTTCATCTCGCCGTTAGTGTATACGGAATAGGTCTCGAGGATCGCAGTTACCTGGTCTGCCATAGAATCCACTTGGGTATAAACGCCAATCATATTAAAACCCTTCGTATCGGCCGTTTCATGCGCATGGGGAAAAGGTTATATTCAATAAGGTGAAAATAAGTCAGCGGTGAAACCATGGGCGATGGCCTGAAAGTGGACAAGCTATGGGACAGTGAGCGGGGACGGATGACGCTGCTGGTAGTGAACGGCGTCGAGGCCGTTGAAGCCGTCACGGTCGAGGATCACTATCCTCGATCGATCTCCGGCGTGCTGTGCTTCGCGAGGTCAGGCGGCGTAATACCGGCGGCCACTGCAACCGACGGAAAGATCACCTGGCGACTGGCTGGCCTGGGCCCTGGCGAGGTGCGGGAGCTGGTGTACACGTCGCTGTCGCCCGCGACGCTGAACGATCCCTCCGCCCGGAAGGTGCCGTCGCCGAAGGACAGGGAACTGCTGGAGGCTTCGAAAGGCCTGCGGCCGCAGGTGCTCATCGCTTCAGAGGGGAAAGTGGTTGAAGAGAAACTCGTGTCCGCCCTTCCGGCGCAAGTGCCAGCCCGGATTGAGCCAGTGTCCGCAAAGCAACCGCCGGAAACCACAACGGCGCCGATGTCTGGCAAAAGGACATGTCGGATCATATCGATCGGCGCCGGCAAAGGCGGCACGGGGAAGACCACATTCTCGATCAACTTCGCTATCGCGCTGGCCAGGCTGGGCTATGAGACGGTGCTCCTCGATGCAGACGTCAGCATGGGCAACCTCGGGCCATACCTGGGCATCGACGTGCAGGGTATGAAAGCGACGCTCCACGAGGTGCTCGCCGGTGAAGCAGAGCCGGAGAAGGCCGTATATCGAGCGTTCGACGAGCGTCTGCGCATCGTGCCCAGTGGGCTGTCCATCGCAGGCTTTCTCAAGATGGACCGCGGCCTGCTCGCCGACGTCATCGGTCATTTCTCGGCAGGCGTCGACTACGTCGTCATCGACACGCCCGCCGGCTATAACAAAGAGGTCGCGCTCTCGCTGAAAGCCTCGGACGACCTCCTGCTGGTGCTTAATCCCGACGAGGGCAGTCTGATCGACGGGCTCAAGGCGCAGGAAATGGCTCGCATCCTTGGAGTACGGGTGCCTGGCATCATACTAAATCGCTATGACATGAAAGGTCACCAGTACAGCAAAGCTCAGGTCGAGGCACACTTCGGCACTGAGGTGATCGCCATGCTGCCCGAGGACGGGAACGTGCGCCGTCAGGACCGGGTGCCTGTGACGCTGGCCAGCCCCGGGTCTCGGACTGCTCAGGAAATACAGAAGGTCGCCCGGCTTATCTCGGGAAAAGAGATGACGACACAGACTCAGAAGCCCTTTGCGACGCGGCTTATGGAGGCACTGTTCCACGCATAAGCTCATCTCCGACATTCGCTGATTCCCCTTCGGCCGCTCGCCGCGTGCGCAAGAGCGCTCGATACATTCACGACATATACAATAGGTTTAAAAGCAGTATTGATAAAACTTCAAACGTGATACTTGTCGGCACCTCTGGCTGGTCTTATGACGATTGGGCAGGGTCGTTCTACCCTCCAGGCCTCCCGAAAAGCGAATGGTTGAGCTACTACGCGAAGTTCTTCCATACGACAGAGATCAACAGTACCTACTACTCGTTCCCGACGCCCTATGTAGTGCGAGGATGGATACGCAAGGCCTCGCAGCTGCCCGGCTTCGAGTTCTCCCTTAAGATGCCGAAACAGGTGACGCACGACTCGTTGCTGGCCGACGTGCAGACGGCGCAGGGCTTCGAGACGAAGGTGCTGGCGCCGTTGAAGGCGGCGGGCGTGCTCGGAGCAGTGCTCTTCCAAACTTCGCCTGCGCTGCATGCTCCTGATCACATCGACCGGCTCGATACGTTCCTGAGCGCAATGGACACGAAAGCTTACGACTACGTCGTCGAGCTTCGACACCGGTCATGGCTGGACAGGGACGGCTATGACCCCGATGCTGTGGCAGTGTTGAAGAAACACGACGTGGCCTGCTGTGCTGTCGACGGCCCATCGATGCCCCCTGTCTTCGTGCACACAGGCCGCCACGTTTACATTCGCCTGCACGGGCGGAACGCAGACGTATGGCTTGCGAAGGATAAGAGCCTCGACGGTCGGATAAACCGTTACGATTATCTGTACACCCGGGAAGAGCTGGAGCACTGGCGGGCGAACGTCGCATCGGCCGGAGGGAAAGTCCGTGTATACTTCAACAACCACCCTAGGGCGAATGCCGTCCGGAACGCGAAGCTGTTCGAGTCCATGCTGGGGCTGTCGCCGGAGCCTGCCATGCCCCCTGCCCCGAGACAATCGGGCCTCTCACGCTTTTTCGAGCAGCATTAGCCAGAAGTCTGTGTCGCCTTCGTCTCCTGGACATCACTGGGTGCAGTGAACCGGAGAAGGATCAGGCTCAGCTCGTAGAAGATGATCAGCGGCACGCCGACCATCACCTGTGTCAAAATGTCCGGGCTGGTCACAAGCGCGGCGACGATCAGGATGATCACCCACATGTGCCGGCGGTATTTTTTAAAGACCTCGACGGGCACGATGCGGGCGCGGGCCAGCGCGGTCATGGCCAGCGGCAGCTCGAATACAAGGCCGAAGACCAGCGTGGTCATCATGGCGAAGTTGATGTAGTCGGATACACGCCAGTTATTGACAATGCCGGAATCCGTCGCGCTGCTCATGAGGTACGAGAACACCAGCGGCAGCATGAGCAGGTAAGAGTATGCGCATCCCACCACGAAAAGGAACAGGGCGATCGCCGTCACGATGAGAATGCTTCTCCCCCTGATCCTGATTCGACCGGCTATGGTCCGGTTAGCGAGGAACCTGTAGGCGTAGAAGAAAATGATAGGCAGAGCTGCGATGAAACCGATGGCGAAGGACATCTTCAGCTCCAGCATCATCAACTCAAGAGGTGACGTCTGGATGATCTGATATTTTTCCCCCGGATATATTTCCTTGGGGAGCAGATCGCTGTTCATCTGCTTGATGGCGATGCCAGTGAACGGGAACACGACCACTGAGACGATGAGCACGTACAGTGCCAGGTATATTATGCTCTTCTTGAAGCGGGCGATGAGCGCAGCGAAGTCTTGCAGCGTTGGCACAGTTACCGTCCTCCTGTTTTCGGCTCCGCAGTTAAATACTTAGGGGTTCCGGTCATTAAGAAGCTCTTCGTAGACCTTCTTCGTCTGGGCTGCGATGAGCTTCCAGTCGAACTCTTCCCCGGCAATCCTGCGGCCTGCCGCGCCCATGCGCTCCCGCATCTCGGCATCGGCGAGCACTAGATTCACCTTCTGCGCCAGCGTCCGGGAGTCCCGCATCGGCACCACGTACCCGTTGACACCATCGCGCACCATTTCGCGGTCACCGCCGGCATCGGTGCAGACTATTGGCTTTCCCGAGGACATGGCTTCGAGTACCGCGATGGGCAGCACTTCCCATACCGAGGGCAGCACGAACAGATCGCACGTACCGTACGCCTCTTTCAGCATATCCTCGCTCATGTATCCCGGAAAGATGACGCTGTCGTCGAGATGCATTGCCGCGACCTTCGCCTTGAGTCCATTCAGCGCGCTCCCGCGGCCGACGAGCAACAGTTTTGTCCGGGGGTGCTCCTTTAGAATGAGCGGCATGGCGTCGATCAGATACGGCAGGCCTTTCTGAGTGATCATGCGTCCCACGAACAGCAGCATTGGGTCGTCGCCGATTCCGTATTGTGATCGGACGTTCTTCGCCTCGGAGGGCCGGAACGAATCGACGTTGATGCCGTTGTGTACCGGCACGATCTTGCCAGGGTCGATACGATACTTCGCGATGTCGTCTCTCACCCACTCGGAGACGGCGATGATCCGATCCGCAAGCGCGAATGGCCAGCGTCCGATCAGCCAGTCGTAGGCCAGCCCGCCCGCCGTCACGGGCAATGATATGCCTACCGGCCGCGCGTTGTGGATCGTCATCATGAAAGGCTTCTTCTTCCAGCGACAGTACAGCGCCGCCGTATCGAAGTCCGGGAAGAACCGGTTCTGCAGGTGAACGATGTCGAAATGGTACCGGTCGTCCAGCCTCTTCAGATGCCGAATGAAGCTGGGTGCCATGATCAGCGGCGGCGGGTACAATCCCGGCATCCTCATCTCCAGGCAGGGGATGCGATGCACCTTGACGCCGTTGATCTCCTCGTATGCCGGCGTTCCGCGGAGCCTGGCCGTCATCACCGTGACTTCCACGCCTTGCCTGACAAGTTCACTGGACAGTTCGTATATGTGCTTCTCAACGCCGCCCGAGAAGGGTAGGAACAGGGCATTCACAAGGCAGATACGCATGGGTCGCTCCTGGTGCGATGGCTCTCGGCTTGTAGAGTTGCACCCGGACTGTGCTTGTGACTGGCATGAATCATGAGGTAGCAATGGGTCCGCCGACGCTGACGTGCCCTGTAATGCCATCGTCCGGTAACCCGGCCAGATTGAATCTGCAGGGAGTATCAATTCACCAGGTTTATCCTTCGATACCTGGCTCGATCCTGATGTGATCATATGTGTCCTCATGGCTGATGCGCTTTCCTCGAAATAGTCTCCGCATATACCTTTTGAACCCTGGCCGCTACCTGCTTCCAGTCGTACCTTTCCTCGGCTATCATCCGGCCTCGCTCTCCCAGCCTGCGTCTCAACGCGTTGTCAGAGAGGACGAGGTTGATCTTCTCGGCGAGCGCCATGTGGTCCTTCACTGGCACGAGGAACCCGCTGCCATTGTCCTCTACGATCTCGTTCACCCCGCCCGAGTCCGTGCACACGACTGGCTTATGGCACGCCATGGCTTCCAGTATCACCATGCCGAAAGGCTCCACGATCGAGGGCAGCACGAACACGTCGCATGTGCCGTAGGCTTCCTTGAGCTTTTCTTCCGACAGGTACCCGGCGAATATGGCATTCTCTTCAATGCCAAGGGATGCCGCCCTTCTTTTCAGGCTTTTCAGGCTGTTGCCCTTGCCTATCAGGAGTAGCTTGGCGTCAGGGTGCACTTTAAGCACTTCGGGCATGGCGTCCAGCAGATACTCGATGCCTTTCTGGGCGATCATGCGCCCCACGAACAGCAGCATGGGGCTATTGCCGATGCCGAACTGCTCCCTTAGCGATGTGCTCTCCGTGGGCCCGAAAGCCGAGACATCGATCGCGTTGGGGATGGTGACCATCTTATCCATACGTACGCCATACCTTGAAATGTCCCGGCAGGACCAGTCCGACACCGACACGATGGTGTCTGCCAGCACAAACGGCCATCTTCCGATGAGCATGTCATACGCGACGCCGACGATCGTGATGGGGAGAGATATGCCGACAGGCCTGGGGTTGTGGATAGTGATGAGAAAGGGCTTTTTAGCGAGTTTCGCATATATGGCCGCGGTATCGTAATCCATGAAAAACCGGTTGTGCAGGTGTATCAAATCGAAATTATACTGCCGGTCGAGCTTTTTGAGCCGCAGTGCGAACAGTGGCGATATCACCCACGGCGGCGGATACAGCCCGGGCACCTTGACCTCGATACAGGGTATCCTGTGGACCTTCACCCCGTTGATCACTTCATACTCTGGCGAGCCCGTCAGCTTAGCGGTGATGACTGTCACGTCCTGCCCCTGCTTCACCAGCTCCCGAGAGAGCCCGAGCATATGCTTCTCGATGCCGCCGCAAAAGGGGTAAAACAGCGCATTTACCAGGCATATCCGCATAAACTACTGTAGATATGTGGCAGCCATATATAGGTTCTCTTCGACACGCAGGTAACATAGCTCCCGGCCATGCACCTTCAGGAATCGGCATATGTCGTGGACAACCCCGTGACGGTTGCATGCATCCGGCCTGCACTTACGAGTAAAAACGATGGCTGGTGCGGCAGGCATCAAATTTTATATGTCGTATGTGAATATATGATAGCATGAGCGCCGTCCGCAGCGAGGAGATCGAGCTCGATGCAGGCGTTGTACCGGAGACGGAAACGACCTTTGGGGCGATGATCGTTGAAATGCCCCAGAACGAAATGGACCGTTTGTACGTCAGCAGCTTGATGAACCGTGCCAGGAACGGCGAGCTGGATATGTTCGCGCTACGGTCTGCCGGTACAGCGATAGGCGTAATTTGGTATCGATGTATAGACGGCGAGGCCGAGCTAATCTACGGTTTCCTGCGGCTGTCCTACGCGGGAACCGAACGTGCATTTCTCGAGAAGGTCGTCGAGCGGCTGGCGCAGGCGGGAGTCAACGCCGTTCGTGCCGGGTTCACATGGCCGAACCAGGAACGGTTTATCGCTGCGGCGGCCGAACTGGGCTTTTCCTCGGTTCACCGTATCAGCATGGCCAGGGACGTGGACGATCGCCACCTTTTCTGTTATGCGCCCGCCCCGGGCATCCAGGTATTTCCCTGGAGCTCATGGTACTTCGAGGACGTATGCCGCATCATATACGAAGAGTCCGAGCTTGCGGACCGGACCCTGTACCCGCTGTTCGGGTCGCTCGATGGCGCGAGAAGGCTGTTGCTCAGCATCGTACAGGACCGGCATGGCACCTTCATGCCCGGGCTGTCAGCCGTCTGCCAGTCGGACGGCGTCATCGTCGGCCTCATCCTGTGCGCGCTCGTCGCGGACGGGAGCGTGCTCGTCCTGGACATCGCCGTCAGCAAGGCCCACCGACGCAATGGCGCTGGCACGAGGATGCTGGAGTATCTCGTCGGCAAGACTGCTGCGATAGGAAACAGGCAGGTCGTGCTCGCGGTGACCGCCGACAACACGCCTGCCATCGGGCTCTATAAAAAGATGGGCTTCCGGGAAGTGGCCAGGTTCGATCAGTACGTGCTGGCATTGAATCGATAGAATCGATGTTTTGCTATATTTTAGCTATTTACGTAACTCCCTCCAAGGGCGCCAAGTTTACGTAAGCTCGCCAAGACGATTTCAGCTCGCCAAGTGCGCCAAGGAGCCAAGCACGCCAAGCTTATTTTAGAAAAAGGTCACGTAGCACTCTATTTATTAATCGTTCTTGGCGTGCTTGGCTCCTTGGCGCA
>JAEZKS010000267.1 GCA_023436075.1 Methanobacteriota archaeon | reverse complement strand
CTTCAGCTTATGAGCTCAATAACAGAGAGACGGTGGATTCAGATGTCCCAGAAGCTACATGGGCCCGCGCGAAATGCACAAGGCTACCTGCTCTGACTGCGGCAAAGAGTGCGAAGTACCCTTCAAGCCCGCGGAAGACAGACCGGTGTACTGCCGCGATTGCCTCCCCAAGCACAGGAAACCCAAGTTCTAAATGAAAGGCTGCGGAGGGCACCCCTTCGCAAATGCTCTTTTTAATTACGTTTCGTTTTTTCCATAAAATTTAAGATAGTTCAAGTAAAATTGACTATCCCCGGAGTGCTACCCATTGTTCATTCGAAAAGAGCTGCTCCAGCTTGCGCCGTGCACCCATGGAGGCCGGATGCACGAGATCGCAGAGCAGAAAGGGCTTAACGAGGCCAGCCTGCTCGACTTCAGCGTCAACCTTAACCCATACCTGCCCTTGAGCGGCCAGAAAGCCATCATGAAGGCGTGCGAGCGGATCGGAGAGTACCCCGACAACCGGTATGCGACATTCCGTGCCAGCGCAGCGCGCTTCTGCGGTGTGCGGCCGGAGAACGTAGTCCCGGGCAACGGCTCCAGCGAGATCATCCGGCTGTTCGCCGAGGTATCGATATCGCCGGGCGACATCGTCGCAATTCCCGCCCCGACCTTCGGGGAGTACGAACAACAGTGCCGACTGTTCGGCGCGCGGGTAAGATACGTTCGCATGGCCGACCTGCTGAAGGGCGAGTTCTGGCATCTCGACGGCAGCAGGGCTGCATTCTTCTGCAACCCTAACAACCCGGACGGACGACTGACGGATGCAAGCTTCGTGCTGGACCTCATCCGATACTGTCATGACCATGACATCGCCATCGCGGTGGACGAGGCGTTCATCGACCTCGCAGACCCTGGACAGAGCGTAGCCCGGCACGTAGAAGAGTTCGATAACCTGATCATCCTGCGATCGCTGACCAAGTGCTTTGCCATACCCGGCTTCCGCCTCGGCTTCGGCGTAGCCTGCCGGGAGGCGGCGGAAGCGCTTAACGTGATCAGGCTCACATGGAACGTGGACAGCGTAGCCGCTGAAGCAGGCACGTTTTACATGGACGAGTCTGCCTCGTACCTGAGCCTGTCGCGCGAGTACATAAAGAGAGAAAGGGGATGGCTGACTGAGCATATCAACGCGATCCATGGCCTGAAGGCCCTGCCGTCCAGCGTCAACTATTTCCTGGTCGACGTGAGCGGCACGGGCGTGACATCCGGACAGTTCGCCGCCCGGATGCTGAACGAGGGCATCGTGGTCCGTGATTGCGCTTCGTTCAGGATGCTGGGTGAGACGTTCATCAGGCTGGCTGTACGGCCAAGAGAGGAGAACGAGCGGCTGATCAAGGCCATGAAAGCGGTTGCCGGATCACTATGACCTTCACGCCATCGTTCATGCTGGAAGCGTTCGTCCTTGCGGTCGCCATCGATCTCGTCTTCGGAGAGCCGGCGGCGGCCTTACACCCGGTCGTATGGATCGGCAGGCTCATTACTCTGCTCGAGCGGCTGGCACCACGCCGTTTCAAGTACGCGTACGGCTTTTTCCTCGCGTTCGTTACCATCGCAGCAACCGTGCTGATCGGCTGCGGGCTGAGCTGGCTGGCATACCAGGTTTCACCACTCCTCGGACTGCTGGTGACCGCATATCTCATCAAATCGACCTTCTCACTATCATTCCTCTGGCGCATATCCAGGGAGATATACGAAGACCTGAAAGCGGGCAAGCTGGACTCCGCGAGAGCGAAGCTGCCGGCGCTCGTCGGCCGGGACGTGAGCAAGCTCAACGACGGGCAGATGTCCTCATGTGTGATCGAGTCGCTGGGCGAGAGCTTCGTCGATGGGATCATGTCGCCCCTGCTCTATTTCACCCTGTTCGGCCTGCCGGGCGCGCTGGCTTACCGGGCGATCAACACGCTGGACTCCATGGAAGGCTACAAGGACGAGAAGCACCTGCAGATCGGCTTCGCCTCCGCCAAGATCGATGATCTTGCGAACTACATCCCCGCACGACTGGCCGTCCCGCTCATGGCGACGACATCTCTGCTCTTTGGTAATCCTATGACAACAGTTAAAACTGCCCTGCGGGACGGCCGGAAGCCGCCGAGCGTCAACTCTGGCTACCCCATGGCCGCGTTTGCCGGCGCGCTCGGCCTGCGGCTGGAGAAGCTGGGATATTACGTGCTGGGCGAAGGACTACGGCCCTGTACGCCTGGCGACGTTCCCCGTGCGATATGGTTCAACAGGACGCTCTCAGCCTTGCTGGTGCTCATTGTGCTGGCCCTGATCCTGACGATAGACCTGCCGCTGGCCTGGGGGGTGTTCACATGGCCGACGATATAGTGAAAGGCCTGCGTGCGGCCGTCGGATTCATGACCGGCATCCCGATCTCAATCCGGGAAGGTGATTACGAGAGCTTCCTGGCCAGGCTATACCTGTTCATACCAGTGGGGCTGCTGGCCGGATTGCTCCTCGGCATTGCAGGGCTAGTCTTCCAGTGGCTGCTGCCCGCGCCCTTTGCGGCGGTCTTGACCATCGGTTGTGTCTATCTCCTGACGGGCATCAACCATATCGATGGCCTGTCAGACATGGCCGACGGGCTCGTCACTTCCGGCCCGAAGGATAAGAAGATCAGGTCCATGAAGGACGTTCACGCAGGTTCTGGCGCCATCCTCGCCATCGGACTGGATCTCCTGTTCCTGTACGCCCTGCTGTCGACGTTTGCCGGCTCTGACGTGCCGCTGCTCTATCCGCTGCTCGTGGCAGAGGTCTGCGCCAAGGCCGCAATGATCACAGTGATCGCCTTCGGCACGAGCCTGGGGCCGGGCATGGGCGCCATGGCAATAGCTGCGGCCAAAAAAGACCATTATGTCATAGGCATCCTCATCGCCCTTTCGGCGATCGTGATCGTAGCCTTCGTCACAGAGATCTTCACTGGCATACCGACCTGGCGCATCTGGACAGCAGCCATCGTGGCCATGATGTCACCGTTCGCAGTGGCAGTCCTGACGATGAGAGCGGCCGACCGCAATTTCGGAGGCGTGAACGGCGACGTGATGGGCGCGACCAACGAGATCGGCAGGCTGGCGGCGCTGGCCGCAATGGGCGTGATGCTGTGGATGCACTGGTGATGGCCGGCGGCAAGGCCACGCGGATGGGAGGCGTCGAAAAGCCCATCGCCATGCTGAAGGGCCGGCCGATGATCTCCTACGTGATCGATGCGCTCCTCGAAAGCCGTAACGCCGGACGGATATTCATAGCAGTTTCGCCGAGAGTGCCGGCTACGGCTGACTATCTGAAAAAGTCGTATTCAGGGCCACGCATCGCCATTGTGGAAACGCCAGGCGAGGGCTATCATGAGGATACTGTCCAGGCCGTCGAGGCGCTTGACCTCCGCCGTCCATTCCTGATCACTTCTGCAGACGTGCCGCTCATCACTCCTGAGGTCGTCGACGAAGCGATCGCCCGCTACGAGGAGTCTGGAGCAGAGGCACTTTCGGTGAGGCTGGACATATCGTCAGTCCCGCCGGAGCTGGAGCCGGACACGGTCCTGACTGACAGCGGCAGCCGGACAGTGCCTGCAGGCATCAACATCGTGGACGGCCGTCACATGGACCGGTACCAGGAGGAATTGATCTTCGTCGTGCCGGACGGCAGACTTGCCGTCAATGTCAACTACGGTAAAGACCTCGCCATCGGGGAAAAGCTGCTGGGCAACATTCCCCGGCATCGACAGGTATAATACGGTTGATACAGAATCGTATTGGGAAATTTTCCCTATAAAAATAGCATTCCGAGGCGAACGCCGGATGGTCGCGCGATGAAAGACGAGTCCTTTGCACGTAAGAAATGGGTGGTGCCCTATCGCAACATCGTTGCCGTCGACAACGGCAAGGGACGGGTTGACATTATCGAGCAGTCGAACTGTTTCGGCGGCTCGTGCTGGGCAGAGTACCACTACAAGAAGAGCAGCCCGCTCATTATAGGATCGAGGCCGTACGGAAATTCTATACGCTATTCTGTCCGTGAGGGCAGCGCCAGCCTGAAGCTCGTCTCCTCGACTGCTGCGGCAGGCATCGAGAGCGTCGTCGTAGGCGACGACACTATTTCAATCACATACTCCGGCCTCGGAGGCGGCGGCGTGGGCGCATCAATGAGCAGAGCGCTCGCCGAGGACGTGATCGACTATGATCTGACCCCCGCAGGAGGCAGCCGCATGAGCAAAGGCACCATCGTGCTGCCACGCCGGAAGCGGGTGCTCATCGGCGTCGACGACACGGATACGAAGGAAGAAGGAGCCACCTGGTCGCTGGTGCACAACATCGCCTCCGACGTTGACAACCGGAACGCCCGCTACCTGTCTCACGCCCTGGTGCAGCTTTACCCGGTCCCGACCAAGACCCAGAACTGCGTCTCGACCGTGGTCGAGTTCGCCTGCATCGACGAGACCAGGCTGGTCAGAGACTTCGGCCGGCTGCTGGCGAAGTACACTTTATCCGAACATACCGGGATGGTAGTGTTGCAGGACTTCGACGCCGCTGCGCTCGCCGAATACGGCAAGCTGGTGAAGGGCAAACACGTCTCCGCAGACACTACGATGAAGCACATCAAAAAGGCCAACGCAGACGTGCTCATCGACGGCCGCGGCATCATCGGCGCTACGGCGGCACTGCCATATTTCGCCAGGCCGTGCGAATCGATCATCCTTTAATATTTTTCGCGAGAGCCCGGCACGCCCGGTCACGCGCGCGTTTTATAAGCCATGGCAGAGCTGAGCGACGGGTTTCCTGGCATAGCTGTTTACTGGCCTTGTTTATGCTCCCGCATAACGATCTTCTCGCCAAGGGCGCCAAGGACTTCAAGCACGCCAAGACTTTAAACAAAAAGGCATACACAGAGCCATTTTATTAAATATCCTTGGCGTGCTTCCGTCCTTGGCGCCCTTGGCGAGAAGATCGT
>JAEZKS010000255.1 GCA_023436075.1 Methanobacteriota archaeon | reverse complement strand
CGCTGCAGCAGCGCAAACTATTGTCTAACGCCGGCGTGAACTTCGCCGCCACGCTGATCACCGGACTGCTGGCCATGCTCATCTATTATCTGTTCTTCCTCTGAGATCGTGTCCGCTAAAACATTTATATCTCTTCGATCATTATGTCGGTGCGTTGAGGTCGGGCATCATTCTGGCCGGAGGCCGGTCGACGCGCTTCGGCGGCGGGGAGAAGTCGCTGAGAGCCGTGGACGGCAAGCCCATGATCTGCAGGGTCCGGGAGGCGCTGCTTCCTGTAGTGGACGAGCTCATCGTCTCCGTACGGGACGAGCGGCAGCGCGACCTTGTCTTCCCGTTTCTCGGCGAAGGCAGCCAGATCTTTGCATACGATCGGCTGCACGGCGTCGGCCCGCTGGCGGGTGTGCTCGAGTCCCTGAAAATGGCACGGGGCGAATACGTGTTCATTGCGGCCTGCGACATGCCGTACCTCAACTCACGGGCGATCGATTTTCTCTTCGAAAAGGCCAGAGGCCACGATGCAGCAGTCCCTCTAGGTCCCAATGACTTCCTTGAGCCTCTCCACGCCGTCTACCGACGAGAGCCGATGATCGCGGCCGTCGAGGAGTCGCTGCACAAGGGTGAGCACAGGATCGCTTCCCCGCTCAAGTACCTGAAAAACGTAGCCTACGTGCCTTTCGACGAGATAAGGGTAGTCGATCCGGAGCTGAAGACCTTCCGCAACATCAACCGGGCCGAGGACATGCCATCTTCTTGACTAAACGATATCTCGCATAGATAGTGTGGGCGGCATTAACATGATGACCCTGCGCCCGGTCGCGCGCGTGTGTTAAAATTTCTTGGGCAGGGCTCGCGACGATTACCTGGCTCGTTTCTCATCGCTTTTACTCGGCTACGGATCGGTATAACTGCTCAATCGTCATCCTCGAGCGCGTTCAGTATCTCGGCGGTCGGATCGGTCATCAGATCCTCTTTTCCGCTGATGAACATGGACTTTATGTGCTGGAATTTCCTGGGGTCGAGTTGTACCATTCCGGCGTGCAGGACGACTTCGATGATGAACCAGTAGGCGGCAGCCAGGTGCAGTACACGGGCAAGCCCGATCCCGGAGAGCGCGAGGAGCGGCGACACGAAATCGAGCACCGTGAGGATGATGTTAGAGATGTTGATGCCGATCACTGACAGTCTCGTCGAGTATAGCACGACTCCCGTCACGGTCACCACGAACAGGGCGACGTAGTGCGAGTAGAGCAAGAGCTTGGTTACCGGGTGGAGCCTGTTCTTGAACCGGCCTTTCCGCTCGTCGTAGATCGTATACCGGGGGTATTCCGAGCCGGTGAAAAAGTTGCTGATGACTCCGCCCAGCCGACGCAGGTCTGATAGCGTAAACCCGAACTCTCCGAGACGACGGTCGACGATGATCGAGTAGGGTATGACAATCCAGTTGATCGCCAGGAAGACGGCGGCACAAAGGATGTGGATGACGTGTGCGTCCGCGTAATCGAGGTACGGCAGCCCCAGATATATGATGAAGCCGCTGGCAGCCAGGCCGGCAAGCGACAGGATATTCGCGTAGTGGGACAGGCGCTCAAGCGTCGTGTGCCGGGTAACGATCAGCCGGTTCTTATCATTCATCGTTTCCCTCTGATGGCATGAACCGCACACGATACGCACGGATCAAAGGACCGGATGATGTGGTACAGGCTGAGGGGATTCCCCTCCGATCCAGGCAGGTTGCCACGGGGAGTGGTCTTGATCCCGATCGATGCCAGCTCCATGGGGCCGTAATTCGCATCAATGTCTCTGGGCGATGCGTTCCAGGTGGTGGGAGACACGATCTGATAATTTGCAATCCTGCCGTTATCGTCCAGTCGTATCCAGTGGCCCAGTGTGCCCCTCGGGGCTTCGATCAGGCACGCGCCAGTCCGGCCGGACCCGATCGACACGGGCGTGCAGTACCTTCTGGCATCGCTGTGTATCTCGAGATCGTTATTGATCCACTCCCCGAGCATCCGGGACACCGTCAGTGTCTCCTGCATCCGCGAGAGGACACGCGAGTAGACGCTGGTCATCAGGTAGCTCTTGCTATCCGTGCGCCCGGAGTTGCTTTCGTACAGCATCCTCATGATGTTAAAGATGAACGGCTCTCTCGTATTGATCATCCGGGACATGGGCCCGACCTCGCAGGGCACATTGCCGTAGCGCGGCGCCTTGACAAAGCTGTACTTCCTGCCAGCATAGTCGATGTCTGTCTTGCCCGTCAGCGGGCTGGTCTCCCCGTCGGTCGGTGGCAGCGACACCTTTCCATCCCCGTAGGAATAGAACGAGCTGTTGACCTTCTCCACGATCTGTGCCGGGTCCACCTGTTCGGCAACAGCGAAGAGGTTTGACATGCCCCCGGGCGTGAAGCCCGATTGTATCCGGTACGAGCTGGCATTTTCGCTGCCTATGGGCACGTAGCCGTCCTTAAATGCGCCGTTATCATCGCGCACCCGGTAGAAAGCATTGCTGTTGAGATAGCCGACCAGCGTGTCCAGCATCGGGTATCCGCCGATCGTGTCCAGCTCGACGTGCGCCAGGAGCGAGAGGGAGTTGCTCATCATCTCAGAACAGAAGGCGGTAAAGAGGAGCATGTCATTCCAGCCATTCTCCTCCGAGAGACTCTTCGTCGGGAGCGAGTGCAGGTAGCCTAGAATGTAGTTCGGGTCAGGCCTATAGCTGGAGTCGTCAGCCTTACCGTGCGTGAGGTCCAGCCACTGACCCGGCGTGAGCGGCGTCGTGAACCTGCGTTCCAGGAATTCCATGATGCCGGTGTAGTTGGTCTTCAGGCGATACAGATCAGTGGCCGTCGGCCGTGCCGTGACGCCACCGGGCACGATGGCCGGCCCGTGGGGGGAGCGCCCGGACAGGATCGCTTCCGTATCGCTGATGAGCTTGATGCACCTGATCGCATCGGCATATGCAGAGCCGGGCGTCGTCGAGGATGCCGAGGCATAGCCCGGGGCGTTGAACCGGACGGCAAGCTCCCTCAGCAGCGCAGTGCCCGTATCCGTGTTACTCAGCGTGCTGCTGTAGAACGGGTCGTTGAGATCGGGCAGGAAGGAGAGGTACAGGTTTTCGACGTGGCTGCGGATCCAGGTCAACCCGTTCAGGATATTGCGGATCACCAGCGCGTCCTTGGGCACCGTTCCAGTCGCCCCGCAGAGGCTCTCTATCGCGCCGGCTGCCGCGGTCGCATGTGGAGCGGAGCACATGCCGCACACCCGCTGGGTGAAGTAGACCGCATCTGTCGGGTTCCGGCCGATGAGCATTTGCTCGAAGCCGCGGTAAGACGTGCCCGAGCACCGGGCGTCCACCACGGAGCCGTCCTTCATGTCTACCTCGAAGCGCAGCCCGCTCGCAGCCCTCGTAACTGGATCGATGGTTATCTTGACCATCTATAGTCCCCTCTTGCCCTTTTCTTTCACGGGCTCTTCCTCGCGGTCGTTTTCACCGATGGCAATGCGCTTGACTGCGTGCAGGCCGGCACCGAGCACCGCCGCGCCCAGTATGACCTTTGCGCCCGTGTCGACGTCGATGCCGGAGATGATACTGCGCCCTTCGGTGCGGGTGAAGAATGGCGAGAACGCATCCGGGAACTCCGGCTCCACGCACGCGATACACGGGGCTCCAGCCTGGGTACACATGCTCACGCCCCCATTCCACCGGCGCGTAGGGCAGTCTGCATAGGCGATCGGACCTTTGCAGCCCAGGTTGTACAGGCAGTGGCCTTCAGCGAAGTTCCCGTCCCTGCGGCCCGTATCGTAGTAGCCACGGCGGAGGCAGGACGTGTGGATCGGGTCCTGCGGAAAGAAAGCGATCGGCCTGCGGTAATCATCAGTCGGCACCTCTGCGCCAGTGACTACGTCGGCCAGTGTCAGCAGCAGCCAGTCCGGGTGCATCGGGCACCCCGGCACATTGATCACGTCGCGCTTCACTCCCAGCTCTCCGAGGATACCCTTGAACCGCGACGAGCCAGTGAAGGCGATCCCGCGGGCATCCGTAACAGACCCGCTCGCGGCCGAGATGCCTCCGAACGAGGCGCAGGTACCGACCGCCACGATTGCATCGGCGTGTTCGGCGGCGTCCTTGACTATATCCTTCAGGGGTGTGTCTACGGCCGCGTCATTTCCACCAGACACTGTCCTCATAATTGTACTGTACCTGCCAGTGCCGTCCGGGCCGTTGGGGATAGCCCCTTCGATGAGCAGCACGTATCCGCCTGAGTTAATGATATTGTCCATGCGTGAGATAGAGTTGAATTTGTCCGTGTTCATTTTATTACCGTCGACGACGATGCCCTGCTGTGGCATCAGGCCTTCATGGTACGCAAGGTCAACTCCGATACTCTGGATGGCCGCCAGCACATCCGGGTTGCCCCCGTTCAAGAACGAGGCTGTGCAGCCTCCGCAGCCGATCCCCCGTAGCCATAGTATTTTCTTGCCGGAGCCTGTGATCGCCGCCGCTACCTGCGAAGCATTACCTGCCAGGAACGCTGCCGCTCCTACCGCCGCAGCCATCCCTAAAAAGGTCCGCCTGCCAAATGTCGTCCGGCCGGCGCCGTCCATCTCACTGTCCGTATCCATCCCACCACCGAGCGCAAAGCCCGGAACGTTCGTTTCGATTAATGTATACCCTTTTCGCGCTAACTCTTAAAAGCCTTTTCGTATAATGAGATAACAGAGGTTCCAGAGGTTTCTTTTAGAGGTACTTTCGAGGACGCAGAGGGATTTTCACCACCGGGTACACGAAGGACACAGAGGTACACAGAGGACGATTAAAAATAAGGGCTAATGTCAGCTTCTTTCTAAAGATCCTCTGTGTACCCGGTGTCCTCTGTGGTGAAAATCCCTCTGCGTCCTCTAAAAGAAACCTCCGAGACCTCTAAATGAACTTTGAGAGGAACAGCCCGATCTCGAACAGCACCGCGAGGATGGCAAGCATGATGAGCTGAGAGAAAAAGGTAGGGTCCGGCGAGATGAACATGGCGAAAGCAAACAGCAGCCCGTACACGCCGATGCGTCCCTTCGCCAGTGTATCCCGCCTGACGATCTGCATGCGCACGGCGAGCATGATGATCAGCGGCACCTGGAACACGATGCCGAAGCCGAGCATGAAGTTAGTCACTATGCCGAACGTCTCGCCGATCGACAGGATAGGAGT
>JAEZKS010000198.1 GCA_023436075.1 Methanobacteriota archaeon | reverse complement strand
GCGTGATCCCATAGCTCCCGGTCACGGTCGGGTTGAGTGGGCTGTCAGGGCTCACCGGCAATGGCGTCGGCCTCTGACTCTCCGGAATCACCTTTCCATACGCCCCCAACGTCATGCCGGGCGGCAGTACAATTCCCGGACCTCCGGGTACGGTCGGCGGCGTCTTGCCGAGAGTGCCCGTCGGCTGTGGAGTCGGTCTCTGGCTCTCCGGGATCACCTTGCCATACGGCCCCAACGTCATGCCAGGCGGCAGCGTGATCCCCGTCGGCGCGACTGACGCAGGCTTCCCCATGTTGTTGGCCGCCAGCGCCACGCCGGTCAATGCTACCACGGAGATCAGGAGCGAAATCACCATAAGCCCTATAATGATGCATCTGGTCCTCATTGTCTATCATCCCCTACATATATAGGAAAATGATACATTTATTTATAATTTATAACTCTCAGGCGCGACTGCAGGCATCGTATGGAGCGAAAAGAAGTGGCTGCGCTCATCGCTGGTTTCTGCCGAGCAATCCGCCGGATATTCTGCTTCCGTCAGTGTTCACTCGATGCGAGAAGCCATGCCATCCTTGCTGAGCAGTGCCACGCGGCTGAGCTCCACGTCCATAGCCTGCCGGTAGCCTGCGGCATCGGCCACTTTCCTTGCGAACCCGAGCACTTCGCCGTGAGTCGGCATTGCTTCGCGGGACAGCCGGAACCGGCTGTAACCCAGGTGCATGTATGCCTTGACTTCGACGTAATCGGGCTGCGCCTTTTTGATCAGCTCGCCGTAGCCTTCCGGATCGATCATGTTCAGCCCTTTGACCAGCGTGATGCGCAGCGCCCGGCGTTGCTCCGGACGAGAACGCAGCACCTCCAGCGACTCGTTCACCCGGTCCCAGAGGTCGGCGACCGGGTTGCATGCGGCCATGTACGTCTCCCGGTCGGGCGCGTCCAGCGACATGTATAACTGGCTTGGACTGATTCCGGCAAGGACATCCGGCCTGGTGCCGTTGGTGACGACGAAGGTCGACATGCCCCGGCCCCGGTAGAGATCGATCAGTTCGCCCAGGTAAGGGTACAGCGTGGGCTCGCCGACCAGCGAGATCGCAGCGTGTTTCGGCGTCAGAGCATCTTTCCACGCCGCCCGGTCGGTGGCTTCGGTGCCACCGTAGCCCGAGACAAAGCGTTTCTGCTCTGCAAGAGACTGCTCGACGATGATTTCCGGCCGGTCCCATGACTCGATGGCATATGGCTCGTCCACGGGCCGCCAGCAGTGTTTGCAGCGCTGGTTGCAGGCGATGCATGGTGTCATCTGCACGCAGCGATGGGAGCTAATACCGTAGAAATGTGCCTTGTAGCAGGAACCTTTCGCTTTTATGGACCGGTTGAGCCACAGGCAGGGCTTGATAGCCCCGTGCGTCCCGATAATGTGGTACCCCTGCTTTTTCAGAAGTTCAACGAGCGACACTCATGCTCCCGATCGTGCGCCTCTGACAAGCCGGGCTGCGAATTGCACGACTTCTTTCGTAGTGACGACGATCACCAGCGTCTCCAGTGCCAGCAACGTATAAAAATTTACTCCGATGCTGACCGGGAGCGCCAGCACGAGCGTGGCCAGTATCAGGATCGCCAGGCTGATGCCGAACGAGACGACCAGCAGCTCGATCAGGTTATACTGTATCTTCTCTGTCCAGCCCATCGTGCGGATGATATTGGCGCCGGGCAGTATGAGCAGGTAGACGATCGCGACTAAAAATGCGATCCATTGGAATGGCGTGATTTCCATCGAATCATCTTATATGGCGTCCCCTTTATAAACCTTTACGCCGTCGCGGTCGTAGACCAGACGCACTCCGGGGCATCGCTCAAGCGTGACGGCAAAGGGATATCCAGCCTCCTTCGACCCGACGAAGACGTAATCGACATGGTTCCGGATGAGCGCCTGGAGGAGAAGATCGCGATCGTCGATATACAGTATGCCTTCCATCTCCTGCTGCCGGTCCACGTTATGGTATTGCCACGCGTATACATTCCCTGCGTATGCCACGTCCCGCCCGGTCATCACGGGCAGCCGCACGAAGTGAGTAGGCTCCTCGTAGAAAACGGCATCTTTCGGCGTGTTATCGCTGATCCATTGCAAAGCGGCTACATCGGCTGGCGTTGCGTGCACGGATGACGAGCTGGCGTAAAACGAGACAATGGCTACAGTAGACGGCAGCATGACAAGAATAGCCAGTATGGCGATCCCGATCTTCCATCCTTTCCCGGAATTGAGCCATTTGTAGAGCGCAAGCCCGGCGAAGAGCGATACGGGCAGGCCGAGAAAGACCAGGAACCGGTAGGTGTTTAAGGTCGCCGGCATCTCCAGTGTGTTGACGAACAGGAAGTTGATGGCAGCGAAGATCATCAGCGGCACCGCAGCAAGACGAGCCCGGCTCAGGTACATGCCGTAGAGAGCGAAAGGCAGCAGCGGGCCTATTGCCATGAGGAGCGTCTGAGGTATGTCACCCTGGTAGCCCGGCATCACCTGCTGGCCGGCGCTGGCTGAGAGTATGGCGATCTGATACAGGCTGGCTCCGGCCCCCGCTACCAAAGGGACTGCCGTGACAGCCGCGAAACCGATCCCCTTACGAGTGAAGAGCGTTCCACGCTCGCGGTAGAGGAAGTACAGGAACGAGAGCCCCAGAGCTACGAGTACCGGAAACGATGTGATCGTGTGATAGAGCACCAGCGATGCGAGCACGACTCCCGTGACCAGTGCCATCTTCATCGACCGCATCCGGACTGTCTCGATATAAAGGAACATGCCGCAGATCATCGCCAGCAGCCCGAAGGTCTGTGTCTGGGGCAGGAAGAAGTACAGCGACGGCGCATCGTATTTCAGCATCATGATACCCTTCCATTCATAGATGACGGCCTTGAACACGTCGATCTCCTGTCCTTGCAGCCCTTGGTATAGCATGTACAGCCAGGATAGGCCGGAAGAGGAAACGTAAATCAGTCCGGCGAGTAACGAGCCCTTCAGGGTGCCAAAGACCGCTCGTGCCAGCAGGCATGCGTCTATGAAGATCAGCGAGGCGACCAGCGCTACAAGCACTTTGAACGACTCGAACAGCCCTACTCCCGCCAGTAAGGTCAGTCCGCCCATGGCCACGTGCATAAACCAGTTGTACACGATGGGAGATCCAGGCAGGTACGGATCTTCCGGCGGCAGCGATGGAGAAACTACGAATCGATGTGCTATCGAGAGATGAAAGTTCAGGTCCGACGAGTGGGTAGTCGCACAACAGAGGCCCGAGTCATTGATCACGAAGGTCTGGCTGACCACCAGCAGGACCAGAAGAAAGATCGGCACTGCTATGGCCAGCACGGGCCAGTCGCTGAAATCCACTTGCAGGCCGGGAGCATTGCCAATGAATTTGTACATGCCGGTTACGACGACCAGGCTCCCGATGGCTATCCCGGCCATGTGGACAGAGACGATGGATGACAGCAGGACAGCCATCGGGAACAGTAGTATCGAAAGCGAGGCAGAAATGCCGAATAGCTCTGCGATCGTCACTTCTTTCCTGACCAGCGACAGTAAAGCGAAGCCAGGCACGATAGTAAGCAGGGCATAGGTGATCCAGCCTGCCGGCAGCATGATCAGGGCTCCGGCAATCATGAGCCCGACCCATAACATTCGTTTCGCCTGCGGCATTTCCGGTCTGCCGGAGAAAACGCACCCCTGCACCATCGCCCGATGCACCCGAATATAAATATATTGCACGTATTATAAAAAATAGATCGGTCGCTACGTGCCTATTGTCTATAAAGTATCCGAAGATCAGGCATCGAAGGAGAAAGCCACTAATTATTTATGTGATGATGAACACACTAACATAAAACCCACGGTCGCTTATTTTCACATAAACGCCGTACGGGTGTGGGCCAGGAGGCCTGCCATCATCGGTTCGAGAGGATACAGAATGCCTGAAGTAGCGATCATTCTGCCGGCGTACAATGAGGCTAAAAGACTGGAGAAGACGGTCGAGCGCGTGGCCGGAGAGATGAACGACACTGGCATCACTTACGAGATCATCATTGCTGAGGACGGCTCGAAGGACGGCACCGACGCCATCGCTGCCCGGCTGGCGCAGCAAAACCCGATCGTCAGGCATATACACTCGACCGAGCGTTCCGGCCGGGGACGAGCGCTGAACCGTTCCTTTGCGGCGACTGATGCCGACATTGTCATCTACTGCGACGTGGACCTGGCGACTGATACGAAGCACATCCGGCAGCTCATCGACGCGATCAGAGGAGGCTACGACGTGGCCACTGGCTCGCGACTCATGAGGGACAGCGACGTAGAGCGGCCGTTCAACCGGGAGTTCGCCAGCAGAGGATACAATTACCTGGTCCGCCTGATGCTGCGCTCGAAAATCTACGACCACCAGTGCGGCTTCAAGGCGTTCAACCGCAAGACGGTCACGCCGCTGTTGTCCGAAATCGGAGACACACACTGGTTCTGGGACACTGAGCTGCTTGTCCGTGCCCAGCGCAAG
Source organism: Methanobacteriota archaeon (assembly GCA_023436075.1). Taxonomy (GTDB): domain Archaea; phylum Halobacteriota; class Methanocellia; order Methanocellales; family Methanocellaceae; genus Methanocella_A. The sequence goes on along the minus strand of JAEZKS010000198.1, from coordinate 790 downwards.
AGCATGAAAGTCTGCGAGTTCCCGGTGTACTGGCGACACGGCGGAGCGACCACGGTCAACCTGAAGAGGGACGTGTTCTACATGGGCAGCCGGGTGTTCCGGCTGTGGTTCGACCTCATGAGAGGCCGATAAAGGCTGTGTGCTGTCCGTTGTCGTGGCTTTGCGTCGTGGGACACAAAAACACGAAATCTCTTTTTATATTAAAGCTCTAAGGGCACTAAAACTCTGTTAAACCTCTAACTGCACGAAATCGCTATTAAAAATCGAATGCACTAAATCACGGCAGTTAAAGCACGAATTAAAGCTCTAAGGGCACTAAGACACCAAACGAAAACGATGAGATGCGCTCATTGATAACACAATTTGGCGTCGTTCCGATTTTGACGTAAAATCTGGGCAGATGCCATTGATGCACATGGATCGACTTTGAATTTACAGCAAATTTGGGACAATGTCCACAATTCGAGTCCATGAAATCGCCCCATAACCAATGGATGGCCTTGTTAACTGCGTGAGGGTTTAACATATATTAGTTTAGTGTCTTCGAGCCCTTAGAGATTTAATTCGTGCTTTAAATGCTGTGCTTTCGTGCATTCGATTTTTAATAGTGATTTCGTGCCCTTAGAGATTTAACCGTGCTTTAGCACAATTCGAGCTTTAATATAAAAAGAAATTTCGTGCTTTCGTGTGAAACAGATTCCCCGTGGTTGTGGTTGTTGGGGGTTGTTTTCTTGTGGTTTGCTGGGGGTGAGCTTTTTCTCGTGTTTTTGTCTTTGTGGGGGTGTCGGGT
>JAEZKS010000180.1 GCA_023436075.1 Methanobacteriota archaeon | reverse complement strand
ACTTATTACAGCGGAACTCAGGCATCGATTCACCCTAGTTTATTGCCGCAGGACGGACAGAACTTCGCACCCGCCGGCACCTGAGCGCCGCAGTTGGGACAGAAGCTTGCAGTAGCCTGTTTCTCTCCACAGTTGGGGCAGAACTTGGCGCCCGATGGCACAGTGGCACCGCACTTAGAGCATGGCCTGCCCGCCGTCGCTGCCGGCTGCTGCTGGGTCTCCTGCTGTTGCTGTGGCTGTTGCTGCGTGGGCTGCTGCATGCCCTGCCGCATCTGGTCGATCATCCCGTAGCCAAGGCCGAAGCCCGCGCCCACGCCGACGCCCGCGCCAGCGGCGCCGCCCGACGTGTTCTGCGCCGCCTCGCGCATCGCCTGGCCGGCCTGGTATTGCATGTAGTTGGTGCCGAGTACGCCCATGGAGGACCGGGTGTCTACCGCCTTCTGGACTTCCTCTGGCAGGTTGATGTACAGGCCCGAGAGCTTGTCGATCAGGATGCCATACAGGTCGAAGTGGGACTTGCACCGCTCGAGCAGCGCCTGCTCCAGGTTGGTCAGGTTGGCCGCCAGGTCCGCGACGCCAAGGCCCTTGTTCTTCGCGTCTCCGAGGACGTCGTACAGGACCATGATCAGCTGTTCCTTGATCCGATCCTCGACCTCCGCCGACGTGGTGTAGCTGAATGTACCCACGAACTGGTTGATGAAGTTCATGGGCTTGAGGACCTTGTACCGGAACTCGCCGAACACCCGCAGGTTGACCATGCCGAAGTCCTTGTCACGGAATACGTAGGGCTGCTTGCTGCCGAACTTGCCGTCGAAGACACGCTTCTGGAGGTAGTAGACCTCAGCGTCCTGCCGCACGCCGGAGAGGAACTCGACGATCCGACCGACGATCGGCATGTTCATAGACGTCAGCGCGTACCGGTCCGGCCGGTCTATGTAGTCCAGCGCCTTGCCGTCGCGGTAGAAGACGGCGTACTCGTCCTCGCGGACCACGATGTTGTCGTTCAGCTTGATGTTGCGTGGCACTTTCCACATGATGTTGTCGCGCTTCTCGACGTCTTCCCACGCTATGGTGGCGGCGCCGATGATGCTCTTCTTATCTCCTCCTATGATCGCCATTTACTGCACCTCCGTCCCGGTGACTGTTTTCATGCGCTTTTTGAAGGTCGCCTCGAAGCCGTCGATGCTCGCGTTCAGCTTCGCGAGGCCCTGGTTGATCGCCGCAGTGTCCGGCGCCGCCTTAAGGCCCGCTGCGTCGCCGCCCATGGCCGCGACCGTAGTGAACAGGCCGAGGTCATACTCATACAGCTTGTTCAGCTCGGGCTCGCCGACCCTGGTCTTCGCCGAAATGCCCGAGTATCCCTGCTCAGCGTGGCGAACCTGGGTTTCCACGGACTTGAGCCGGTTGACGACACCGCCCACGCGGTCAAGGCCCTCGATCTCCCCACTCTCGACCATCGCGGCCCGGCAGGCCTCGACATTCGCCCGCACGTCCGCAAGGCGGTCGGCAAGCTGCAGGCGCAGCATGCTGTCTGCCGCGCGTAAGTCCTCTTTCGCCCTGTAACCGCTGAACCCGGGGACGAAGCGCTGGATCTGTGCGATGATGCCCCGATCCTGGACCACTTTTTCACGTAAGTCAACCATATATTTGTTCACCTTTGATCTCACTGATCATTGTCTGATCGTTGTCAGTCGGGCCGCCCGATGTTAGCAGGCATGGGCCCGCGAAGTGAATTTGAAGATCTATGTATTTTCCTGGTAATAAGGCTTGTTCCAGCTCTTATATTAGCTTTTTGTCCATAGATTCCGCCCCTTTTGGCTCCATGTCAATCTATCGCGAGGCGGCAGAGATGGCATCAGGATTTCTCGCTTTATATGGACGATAAGGCATTTAACGCAGAGCACACGGAGTCCGCAGAGTACACAAAAAGGTGATCTCAGAGCCGAAGCCGGGACCTTCACAGGTCCCAGAACAACGTTTTCAGCACGGTTCCGCCGGCGGTCATGTTTCGCGAGTCGCTGATCACCTGGGGCTTGTTCGCAGGCTTGATGATGTCCATGGGATTCTTCATAGGAGCTATTGTGGTGGGCCGGTCTACCGTACCCTTGTACGATTGCGGTATAGTGTTCCTGAGGTTCGCGTTCCGGTACAGCTTTTCAAGGCCTGGCATGTCCTCGATGTCCTTTGCTGTCATGTTCTTGTAGTCGCGGTTGGGCGTGCTCCCTGTGACCGGGCTTTGCCTGGCCGAGTTGTTGTTTACCGGCTGACTTCCCGTGGCAGACCTGTTAACCGACTGGTTTCCCGGGACAGGCCTGCTGGTCGACAAGTTTCCAGGTGTGGACTTGTTAGTCGGCAGGCTTGTGTTGCTCGCCGAAACGTTGCCCGGCGATGTCTGGTTTTGCGAGATGTTCACATTCCTGGTGTCCGGCGTTGTGTTGATCGCCGGCCTGAACTTCATCGTATTCGCTTCCTTTCCAGACTGATCCATGTAAGGCCAGTTTACGCCCGCTCCCAGGGGCTTCGAATCAGCCATGGGATGCCAGGTGCTGACATCCCCTGTCACGTCGTAGCCGCCCAGGTTAGTCAGCGCCGTGTAGCACCAGTTGGCCTTGAAAAATCCCGTATCTGTGCTTACCAGTGACGAATCGGTTGTCTGGGCGATGGCCGGGGCTCCTGCAGGGGACGTTGCCGTTCCCGGAAACGAGATTGCCAGCGCCTCGGTATCCGATGCTGCCGTGTTTTGTGAATGGAACAGCGTTGCGCTGGGTTTCTGTATTATGATCTCATCGCCGAACCTGATGTCGCCCATCGTGACCCCCAGCTTGGACCCTATCCAGGCAAGGCCAGGGGTCGCTGCAATAACTATGAGCATGATCAAAAGCACGGCTATCGATAGCCTTCCGATTGCCATATTTCCTCATACCCTCCTGACCCTGAACTGCTTGAAATGTTTAATATACTATTACCGCGTTGTGATTTTAACACTTGGCGCCTGTTTTACCTCGATTATCGTTCGTTTTTGCCACGAATCGGCGTAATATCGGTCTATTACCGATTGATGAGCGTATTGCCGGCCACTGCGCAATTACGATAATTGTAATTAAAAATCGTTTAGAAACCTATAAATATTTAAAATGATTATTCGTGATACATAGGTGTATTGAATGGCAATTGTACAACAGGCCACTGAAAAGGCTACGAGTACGGCATCGTTTCTTGCGAACCCGGCGCCGCTGGGGCTCATGGGCTTCGGCGCAACGACTGTGTTGCTGAACCTCCACAACGCAGGCATCATAGAGGCGACGAGTCTGGGCATGATCTTTGCCATGGGCCTTTTCTATGGCGGCCTCGCACAGGTCATCGCCGGACTGCTCGAGTTCAGGAAAAACAATACCTTCGGCATGCTGGCGTTCACGTCCTATGGCATGTTCTGGATCGCGCTGGTAGCGCTGCTCACCTTCCCGAAGATGGGCCTGGCAGATGCAGTGGACAACATCTCGATGGCCTTCTTCCTTGGCACATGGGGATTGTTCACCGCCTTCATGTTCGTGGCTACGCTGAAGAAGAACCGGGCGCTGCAGATCGTCTTCGGCACCTTGACCATCCTGTTCTTCCTGCTGGCTATCGGCGACTATACCCAGATAGGGTGGATCAAGACCCTGGCGGGCTATGAAGGCCTGCTCTGCGGGCTGTCTGCAATCTACCTGGCCTGCGCCGAAGTGATGAACGAGAGCTACGGGAAACAGGTATTGCCGATTTGAGGCTCCAGAGGTCGGCAAGAGGACACCGAGCTTCAACACAGAGGGCTCAGAGGGCACAGAGGATTTTAAACAAAAGGGCTGACATAAGCCAATTTTTTTTATATGTCCTCTGTGCGTCCTCTGGAGCCTCTGTGACCTCTGTGTTGAAGCTCGGAGACCTCTCGCAAACCTCTGAGACCTCTAAAAGGCGATTTTTCTGATTTTGGCCACGCAATAGGCGATCAGCGGTATCGCCGCGACCAGCAGTCCCAGGAAAGCGACGGACAGCGAGCTTCCGGCAGCGACGAAACCGACTACCGGGAAGACGATCATGACGCCGAAGCTGCTGAGCTGGTTTTTCATCGAGAGCACGGTGGCCCTGTTCTCCGCTGGCACGCGGGAATTGATCAGATCGCTGAGTATAGGCCAGAACCCGACGACGAATATCGTCGCGGTCCACAGCAAGAGCACGACCACCGGCGCGTCGATCAGCGCCAGCAGGACGTACATTGCCACGATGATCGTCGGGATGATCAGGATCACGTCCCTGTTGTGGAACCGCTCGAACAAATAAGCGTACCGTGCGCCAAACGCTGCCGCGATCGAATCGACGCAGAGCGCGAGGCCGATGAGGTAGACCGGTATCGACATTGCCTCGAAATATTTCTGGCAGTACATGTAAATGGTCTGGTCCACGACCGTGATACACGCCGAGAGCAATAGCAGGTACAATATCAGCGGGTTGCCCGTGATCAGTTTCACCGATCCTGAAAACAGTCCTCTGGCGCTCTGTCTCATGCTGCCGGCGAGGTCGCGAGTCTCGGCGAAAAGGAATGCCGGCACCAGCGCGGCAAGCAGTGCGATGATCGAGGCGTAGTACACCCATTCGAATGATGCGCCGGCGATCAGCCCGCCGGCCGCGATGCCCAGCGCCGCGGCGATGAAGGTTACCGCCAGCATGTTGCCGTATATTTTCTTGTAGCTGCCCTGCAGTCCTGCGATCTTGGCGCTGTCGTAGGTCAGCGACTCGGAAGCGCCCTGGTACAGGACCATCGAGATCGCGTTCAGCGCGAAACCAGCCGCAAACCCGACCATATCGTGCGACAGCAGGACCAGCGAATAGCCGGCAATCTTAGCGATGACACTCAAGACCAGGCTGGTCTTGCGGCCGAGCAGGTCAGCGATGGCCCCTGCCGGGATGCCGAAGATGAGCATAGCAAACTGATAGGTCGCCTCGACTAGCCCGATCTCCACCAGCCCTAAGCCACGGTAGCCGAGGAAGAGCATCCACACGCCCTTGTCGAGGGAAGTGTTGTATAGTGCCGTGTAGACGTAGTTCAGCCGGATGTTCCGGCGGACCATGCCCGTAAAACCGTCTGCTTCGAACATACCGATGAAGAAGATAATAGATGTATGTTTGCTTAAATGCCTGCCGATCGGGCCTTAAAAAAAGTAAATGGTCGGGGTTTTCGTCTGCGTGGGCAGTGATCTTTATATTTCCTTGATGGTGACCGTAGGACTTTTCTTGCTGGCGGGCAACTGCATTTTCTTGCCGTTTGCGAGCACGATATCCCAAGCTTCCTGATGGCTGTCGTTCGATTTTAGCATAATTGTCTTAGCATCGAGGCCCTGCGAGCCGAGGATGGTGCGTACCTGGGCTTCGCCGCCCTTGTACTTGCCCACGTTCACGCTCCCGTCTAACTTTCCACTCATGCTATCATCTCTTTTCATGCGGCAGGTACGCTGCCGTCGGGTGGCCATGGACACAGTGCGTAAGCTTAAAGCTATCGTTTCTCGCAATTGTGTCCGGCGTTTCTACGATGCCATGCCATTACGGATAGGTGATGGATGGTATTATTTTGGTGTATCTGCCGTCGTTCAGGGATGTGAAGTCGCCGTTTCCGTTAATGATAACACTATTAGACATTGTTTGGCCACCTATTGGGGTATAGGTCATAGTATAGGTGCCCGTACTATATACTTCGGGCAACCTGACTTCCCAGTAGCCATCTGAGACTGTAGTCGTCGTATAGTGTTGGCCTGATACGCTCACATCCACCGATACTGATGAGTACGGATGGATGCTGCCATCTCTGCCAGTAAAGTAGACGTGGCCGCTGAGGTAGTGGGGCCAGTCGTAGGTCAAGGGCGGTGCCAGTTTTATGAGTTTGCCGTTTTGTAGCGTGAAGTCGCCGTCACCGTTGATGTTCATGCTGTTGGATAATACTCGGCCGCTATCTGTGTATGTCATGTAATATGTGCCTCTGTAGTAATTAG
>JAEZKS010000066.1 GCA_023436075.1 Methanobacteriota archaeon | reverse complement strand
TGTTAAAGTTCCTTAAAGCCCGAAAAAGAATGGGGCGTTTTTATATGGTCCGGCAGGCTTCGCCTGGCGCAGGGCCTTATAAGAAGCCCGTCGAAGGTATAGGTGACCCGCCGATGCTCAGGAACGGATATGCGAATGCACTGTTCTGATCCTCGTTCATGAAGCTGATACTGTTGAGCAGCTGGCTCTGGGCCGATGTCTGGCTGATAGTCGGGAACGATGTCCCGAAGACGCTGTCGGTTATGCCGGTAGCGCCCGGAAACGCTACGGCTGCAGCTTCATCATCCGTCGCCAATGCCGTATCCTTCTGGAACGATGTAAGCGATGCGCTCTGCGTCGTCACAGGGTAACCCCATGACATGGGCACCAGAGAGGCACCGGTCTGGATCGTCAGCACTGCGATCATTATCCCCGCAATGACTGATAAGACTACGACTTTCTTCATTAGTACCCTCCTCAATAAGACCGGATTATAGCGATGGACGCTAATATATTAGTGCTTTTATGAACGGGCGATCCTGGATAATCCGTCACTATTGACATTCAATAAAGCTTTAACTAATATTAAAATGTTAAAATGAATAAATACTTATGTAAATTTGGATTGTTTATGGATGTCAGGGATAAATATGGAGATAGTCCGCAAGACCTGGTGGTCGTCAGGGAACCCGGGGCTATACGGCTGTTGTTCAGCGAGAAGCATAATAAGATACTCAGAAAGCTGGCCGAAGAGGAACTGTCGATCTCCGACATTGCCCGATCGCTCGACTTCAATCCCGGCTCCGTACATTACCATTTAAAGGAACTGGAGCGGCAGGGGCTGGTCCGGCAGGTGCGACAGGAAATCAAGGGCGGTATAGTCAAAAAATACTATAGATCGGCCGCCTGGCGCATTTGCCTGGAGAGCCCGGACTTTGACGATCCCATGTTTATGAGCCTCGGTCTTCCAGGCGATCTCAACGAAAATGTTCTCTACTCGCTGAAACGGCTAGGGTACGATGTCCCGGACGAGCGTCTGGCTGATGCCATGGATGTGCTGGCGCGGTTTGACCGGCGGATAAGGGAACTTTTAAAAGAGATGCAGGCCCTGCAGCATGACACCGTCGGTCCGGACGAGATGTCAGTCCGCTATGCATGCCATTTTCTCATCCATATGCAGGCGCTGCGTGACCCCGAACTTGGCCAGGTATGCAGTCAGTTTTCAAAGGTGTTCCGCAAGACCGATTAATCCGCTCTGTCTGTCTCCTGAGGTACCGACTATAAAAAGGCCAGGCCGGCAGCCTGGCGAATGGTCTGAATGGTCTAATAGAACGGTAGTGCGATTTGCGCGTCCGTGATATGGTCGTTTGCGGTGACTATATTATCGAATTTGGTCTGGGTCAGGCTTTGTTCGGCCAGTGGTATTCCGAATCCGGCGCCGTCGAATGCTGTGCCGTGCGCTTCGTCTACGCTGAGTCCCAGGGTGTACCCGATGTTTGCGTCGGTCACGGCGCCCACGCCGCCATAGCCGTATGGATAGCCAGCCAGCGAACTCAAATCATAATCCACTCCCCATGTCACCCCCAAATCCATATACGCCAATCCCTGCGCAAGCCCCGCCGCCTCTACCAGCGTCGGGTTCAGGTTGAACTCGACCGTATCCCCGAGATGCTTATTCAAATCAATACCCGCACCGATAAACGCACTCACTGGCATCACTATCGACGCCATAGTCGAGATCGCCAGCATAAGGATCAGTGCTTTCCTCGTATCCATATCTTCCCTCCTCAATACGGGGTACCTGAGGCAGACGCTAATACGTTCGCGCTTTTATCGACGGACGAATAGCCGTTTTTTGTCGCTCTTAACATGCGTTAAACGGTTAAACCCGGTTAAATCTTTAAGGGCGCTTAAAGGCATCACCTCCCGGCTCTGACAGTTGGAGAATCGAGCCAGAAATAAGTTATACGACTATGGCCAAGAATTATTCATGCCAGCCAGGAAATCGTCGGACGACCGGGCAGATGAGATCAAAGTTATCGACAGGCCCGACGACATCCGGCTCATCATGAGCGAAAAGCACAACAGGATACTCAAGCTTGTCATCTATGAAGAGCAGTCGATCTCGGACATCGCGCGCAAGCTGGACATGAACCCCGGATCGGTGTACTACTACCTGAAAGAGCTGGAAAATCATGGGCTGGTCAGACAGGTACGGGAAGAGATCAAAGGTGGCATCGTCAAGAAGTATTACCGTTCGGCCGCCCGGCGCATTGCGCTGGATCTGCCGGAGTTCGGATCACGAATCGGCCTTGCCGTGGCTCTGACCCCTGACTACCTGCAGCGGCTCATCCGTTCTATCGAGTTCATGGGCTATCGCCTGCCCCCGGAAAATATGGAAGACGCTATCGACCTGTTGATCCGGTACGATAAGCGTATGAAAAACCTGATGATCGAGCTGCAGAAATCGGGACTGGAAGACGTCGAGGAAAACGGCTTCATCCTTGATAGTGCATACAGCATGGTCTGGAGTATCAAGGCTAAAGACGACCCGGAACTGAATCGGCTGTACGCCGAATTCTCCAAACTTTTCTTAAAATGCAAATGATGGTTTGTGCACACTTCGTGTAACTTCGTATCCAATTTGAAAAAGATAGAACGTTTTTATGTAGTAAGGCTCGCTACGCCCTCGCCGCAGGTATTAGAAAAAGCCCATTCCTGGTACAGGCGACCCGCCTAAGCTGAAGTATGGGTATGCATACAGGAAGTCCTGGTTCTCGTTCTGGAACCTGACGCTGTTGAGCAACTGGCTTTGTGCCGACGACTGCGTGATCGTCGGGAATGCCGACCCGAAGACACTGCCACCCAGGCCGATGCTGTCAGGGAAAGCCACGGCTGCGGCTGCGTTATCCGTCGCTGCCGCAGTGTCCTTCTGGAACGCTGTCAGCGAAGCGCTCTGTTTCACGATCGGCATCCCCCAGGACATCGGCACCAGCCCCGCGCACGCCGGGAGAATGGAAAACCCGATTAATACGCCTACAATTATCACAAGAATTAAGATCCTCTTCAAGTTTTACCCTCCTCAATATACGGGGTTATCAGGGATGAATGTTAAAAGCTTGGCACATTTAACCACGAATCGGAGGGCTTTACCGGGCGATTTTAACATGACTTGAAGGGCTGATTGTGGCAGCGATGACAGCTCAGCTATGTCGATCATGAAACCGCCGCCGGACGAGGCTGCCATTGAGTTTGCCGCGGATTAAAATCATATAAATATGACGAGATACGCTGGAACGAGACGGCGGTGCCATCATGACCAGGACAGTGTTCCAGTATTTGTTCGATCGGCTCAAAGAGCTGGGCGTGCGGGACGTATTCGGGGTACCCGGCGACTATGCGTTTCCTATCAACGATGCGATCTGCGACGATCCGGAGTTGCGGTGGGTCGGCTGCTGCAATGAGCTGAACGCTGCCTATGCCGCTGACGGGTACGCCCGCATCAGGGGCATGGCAGCGCTATGCACGACGTTCGGGGTGGGCGAACTGTCGGCGCTGTGCGGCATCGCCGGATCCTATGCCGAACGCAATCTCGTATTCCACATCGTGGGGATGCCTAACCGGTCAGTCCAGGCACAGCACGCCATCGTCCATCACACGCTGGGCAATGGTATGTTCGACATTTTCGCTGACATGTCCGCACCGATCTCTTGCGCATACACGGTGTTGACGCCGGAGAACTGCGTGCACGAAGTGGAGCGGGTAGTGGCTGCGGGGCTGGATCATCGCCAGCCGGTTTACATTGCGATTCCGGGTGACTGTGTCAACGCGCCAGTCCTGCCGGCCCCTGCCCCCTCCATCCTCTCGGTGGAGAGCGACCTGAATGCACTGGAGGCGGCGGTTTCGGCTATCGTGACGAAGCTGTCGCAGGCTAAAACCGCCTGTATCCTTCCAGGCATCTGCGTCGACCGCTATGGTTTCCGGGACTTGACGACCGCGGTGGTCGACGCATCGGGCCTGCCTTTTGTGACCATGGCCATGGATAAAGCCGTGCTCGACGAGACGCACCCGGCCTACCTGGGACTTTACAACGGACAGCTCATCTACCCGGAAATCAGCGAGTTCGTGGAGTCCTGCGACTGTGTGCTGGCTATCGGCACTGTTCCATCCGATTTCAATATGGGCGGGTTCACGGCCCGGCTGGACAAGTCCCGTGTCGTCAAGATCATGCCCTGTGACACCCACGTCGGCTATGCCAAATATTACGAGGTTCGAATGGCTGACGTCCTCACGGCACTTGCCAGGCGGCTGAAGAAGCGATCGGACATCTATGGTCCGAAAGTCAGCCGCCCTGCCTTGCCGGAAGTACGCGCGGCCGACCCCATTACCGCCGACTACCTGTACGCGAGCTGCGCCCGCTTTTTCCGTCCCGGCGACGTCATCGTGGCAGAGACTGGCACCGCCGTTTTCGGTTTGCTGCCGATGCCCATGCCCCGAGACGCACGGTTCCTCAGCCAGACGCTCTGGGGCGCCATCGGCTGGGCTACGCCTGCCTCTTTCGGCGCTGCGCTGGCGGATCCGTCCCAACGGGTCATCCTGATCACAGGCGAAGGGTCACATCAAGTGACTGCGCAGGAAATTTGCCAGTTCGATCGCTATGGCCTGAAGCCGATCATTTTCGTGATCAACAACAATGGCTACCTGATCGAGCGTATGCTGGCCAGGAGGCCTGATTACTGCTACAACGACCTGGTACAGTGGCAGTATCACAGGCTGCCAGAAGGACTGGGTTGCAAGGGATGGCTGACCAGGAAGGTCAGCACGTCGGGCGAGCTGGACCAGGTCATGGCCGAGCTTCCGGAAGTAAATACCGCTGCCTACGTCGAGGTCGTCACACCATGGCTATCGGCGCCCCCGCTGATGAAAGCCATGCACGATAACCTGATGTCGCTGTACGGAGAAAAGTAGTCATCTACGTGCCCGTAGTGCCGTCGGGCGGCCTCGCGCGCGTGCGAAAGAATCTGCCGTGTCTGCGATGCTAGCTCGTGCGGGGGCTTTTTTTGCCATAGCCCGGGCCGGCAATTCGAAGTGACAGCCGATCTCCCGGAACTCCAGGCCCTTTTCTTCGATGAGCGTCCGGGCCATTTCAGATACGTGAGGCGCACAGAGGATACCCCTGACCGGCGTATTCTTATTCTTCTTCCGCATGTCGATCAGGTACGCTTCGAGCTGGTGAACGGCGCGAGGCGAGATGCGGGCGCGCTTGACCTCGACGATCACCTTCCTTCCCTTCACATCCTCACAGAGCAGGTCGATGAAGCCAGATTTGGTAGCCATCTCTCGCCGGATCACCCGCAAGCCGGGCTCGATGACCGAAGGGTCGCGCTCGATATAATCGACCACGTGCGATTCGGCGCCTGCCTTCTTGATCTCCACGCGATCCTCCAGCTGGAAGATGTTGATAGCACGCACTTTCCGGAAGTGAATGCGCATGTCTTCAGGCGGGCGCTTTCGCGCAGACTCGACGACGAGCCCTTTATCAATGAGATATTGCACCGTCGATCCGGGTGGCTGCCAGTTCAGCGGCTCACGTTTTGAGTCCCCGTGCACCATGACGGTACCATCCGGCTTGACAATCACCAGTCGGTCGCCATAATCGAGGAACGACGCGGAGCGTCCGGCATATTCGACGCGGCACTGGCCGATGATCGTAGCCATCGAGTCCTCGTTATCCTGTAAAAGCTTGAGGGCTTTTTTAGGCGACGGAGAGATGATATACTCCATTGATAACCACAGGCATTTCATAGTAAATAAAGGCATAATATGGCCATATCGAAAATAATGGACAATCGTGGTATAGTCACGCAATATTACGATTATTTTGCATGCGTATGACAGTAAACCGATTGGTATGCAATTTCATGTAACCTTCTCGTCTTTTATTTTGCTGACCTGTGGCTGATAAGGTGAGTATGGACAGCTGGAGTGGATGCTTTCAGAGCCAAGCCATAGTTGCTCAACGGCAAAGATTAAGAGATAATAAACGGCTTAATATTGCTGTGAGCGACCGAAAACAAAAGGTAAAAGAGTCGGTAAAAGCGAAGGCGGAAAAACGAAAGAATACTGCCAGCCTGAAAACAGATGTAATATTAATTATCCTCATAGCGCTGCTAGCGTTTTCAATCAGGTATGTATCACTGTCCGATGTCGGAACCACGACAGACGAACCGATCTATGTCATTGCAGCTCTCAACTATGTTGACAATATCCGGCATTTTGACATTTCGAGTTCCACATGGGCCGTGAATATGGAACACCCGCCGGTATCGAAGTACATTTACGGGGCTGCCATATGGCTGGCACATGGCATCGACGCTGATTTAAGCTATGGCATGTTCTTAGCCGCAAAAACCGCGAGCGTCTTGATGGGCGTGCTCTCATGTATCGTTGTCTATCTTATCGGTCGCGACTTCTTTAACCGGAAAACCGGTATTGCCGCCGCCGCAGTACTGGCTCTCGCTCCCGAGTTTATCGCGTATACTCAGGTAGCGACCCTTGAATCGCCGCTGATCTTGCTCGTTTCGCTCACCATGTACGCCTTCATGTGGTCCCTTAAAAAGGAAAGCAGGAACTACTTCATAGCTGCAGCGATCTTATTCGGGCTCGTTCTCGGCACAAAATACAACGGGCTCCTCATTCTCCCGGTCATCGGCCTGATGTTTTTGCTGTACAACACAGCAAAATTGAGGGCAAGATCCGGGAAATTAGATGTTGCGACTGTTATCAGAAACTTGAGAATGTTCGTTCCTGTCGCTTCGATTATCGCATTTGCCTCGCTTGTTGTCCTGGTATTTTTTGCGATATGGCCGTGGCTCTGGTCCGACCCTGTGGGACAACTAACGCAATCTTTAGACCACTGGGCCTACCAGATACAAGAGTATTTCCTTGGAGTCAAGCAGACTCCTCCACTATTCTATTATCCGGCCTACTTCCTCGTGACGATCCCGGCGCTTTTGCTCATTCCTCTCGCTGTCGGCATTGCGGAATCTGCGAGATCAAAGGATGTCTTCAAGATCGGGATACTATTATGGTTCATAATCCCGTTTGCCTATAACCTGTCGAGCTTAATAATGGACGGCATGCGGTACGTCATGATCATCTATCCTGCTGTCGCCCTCCTCTGCGGATACGGCCTGTATCGGATCGGTGAAATTATTTACAGGTGGAAAGGCAAAATAAACGTAACCGAGTCTCAGGTCTTCTTAGGACTGACTGGAATCACCGGTGTGTATCTGTTGATCACAGCAGCATTGGTTAGCTCGTACTACCTGGATTATTACAATGTCATCGCTGGCGGCCCGCAGAACGTGCAGGAACACAAGCTTTTCAAGTTCTCATGGTGGGGTGAGGGGATCAAGGAGAGCATGGACTGGGTGAATGACAACGCGCCTTCCGGCTCCACAATACTGATGATGACATACCCTGAAGACCAGGCCAATACCATGTACTTCACTGACGGCATGCGTTATATCTACCCCTGGCTTTCGAAAGGCGGAGCGAACAAAGAGTACAATTTCACGCGTGAGCCTCCATTAACTTTCAACGGCGAATCGAGGCAGTTTTCCCCCGATTATGTGATTATCAACCCTGCAGTGACTGAGCTACTCAATATCACGTTCAACGATTCTTCCTACAGCGTCGTCTACACTTCGAAGATTCAGGGCGCTCCACTGGTAACGGTCTATAAAAATATGACTACCACATGAGTCGGCCCGAGTTCTACTGAAATTGGTCAGGCCGATCATGAACTCATGGAGAAACAGGAAAAAGTGCTTGCTCAGATAGTCTTCGACTGACCTATGGTGCTGATAGTAGCAGGACTTTACGCGGAGCCTGATCCGGCCGCCGCGTCTCGATCACTCTTTCTTCGGGCTCTCTTCCAGTGTCTCAGTAATGCGCGGACACCAGATCGTCTTCCCTACCGGACAGCCTTTTTCGGTGCCGATGTCCTTACAGACGACACAGTTGCCCATCTCTTTCGCGACGTTCTGGTACAGCTTCCCGTAGTCCTCGACCGAGTATTCCTCGATCTCATGGTCCTGCAGGTCCTGCCCGACTGTTGCGAGGGCTTCCTTGAAACCCTCGACATAACCCTTTAAAAACTCCTCGCTTGCCATGAAAATCACTTCCTTCCGAGCCGCTCGTTGACCGTCGCCACCATGAGCGGCAGCGCAATGGTAGCGTCGCAGATGACCTGTACTGCCTTAGCGTTCTCGCCCACCTTGCCCCAGCTTCGTGCCTCGTCGAGCGTGGCGCCCGACAGGCCGCCTGTCTCCGCCCGGTCCATGGTGATCTGGATGGCATAGTCGAAGCCGCCCCGCGGGGTGACCAGCATGCTCTGGAAGATGTAGTTCTTCGGCACGCCGCCTCCGACTAGCAGAGCTCCTGTGCGCTTCGCCTCGAAGCACCGGTCCATCAGATCCTTCATGTCTGCGAAGGCATCGACGTTCAGCTTATTCGCCTGCTTGTACAGCCATGCCTGCAGCCCGATGATCGAGTCCTGGACGGCCGGACAGTAGACTGGCACGCCACAGTCGAAGGCGGTCCGGAGGATGGAGTGCCGATCGTCGAGGTTCCGGCCGATCTCGGCCATCAGCTCCCGGATCGAATAGGTCTTTTGCGGGTCAAGGCTGCCATAGATTTCCTGCATCTTTTCCTCAACGTCCCCGAAGCATTCCTCGTCGAGGTACACGTCGTAGATGCGGTTGATGTGCTGCTTCTTCAGCTCGATGTCGTCCGCAGTCACCGATCCCATTGTGTGGCAGCCGCCGACGCTCTCGATGACGTCGTGCACCATGTTGGCCCCGGTCGTGACCAGCACGTCGATGTAGCCGTCCCTGATC
>JAEZKS010000296.1 GCA_023436075.1 Methanobacteriota archaeon | reverse complement strand
GGAAGCGGGCTGTCCCGCTTCAGGCTGCAGATGGCGAACGTCGGGTCCAGGACTAAAAGTGATAACTTCATTTTATCCTCAACTGGCATTAAAATGTAAACGGCATTCGTCTTAAAGCTAATTGTCCGCTTACAACGGGCAGGATAGACTGCCGGGCAGTGGGATGTCTCGCGGGCGGTAATCCGCGCCGTCACGCAGAGCCTGGATGAGTCCGGAGTCGGGTTGAGGGAAGATGACAGGATACTCGCATTCTCCGATATTTTCATCCACGGGATACGCTAGCATGTCGCCCGCGAGGTCGAACTCGACATGGACGTGCTTGTTGTTGCCACGGGCGTCGATGCGGACCCATCGATCGCCAACGAAGACTGCATTGAAGCCATGGAGGACGAAGCCGCCATTTTCGCTCACCATGCGCTGGTAGCAGAAGCCCGCCGGGATGCCGTTGTACCGCAGGATCGCCGCCAGGAGGTGGGACTTGGCATAACATAAGCCGTGTCCGAGCCGTACGACGTCAGATGCGCTGCAGGCGATGCCCGACTCCGCGCCGGCATCGAACGAGTGGGCAAAGCGGTCCCGGACCAGCTCGAATGACCTGCGCAGTACGGCCACGCTGTCGCCGCCAGTGACAGACGCGGCGAGCGGGCTTACGATAGGGTCGTCGAAGTCCACTATCTCAGAGCAGCGGAGATAGTCACTGGTGTTGCCCAGCATGATCAGTCGCTTATCGGACCGCATACGCTTTCTCCGTCATCAGCTGCCGGATTGCGTTTCCGAGCCGCTCGACGCCGGCGTCGATCGCTTCCGGGCTCGAGTTCGTGTAGTTCAGCCGCAGCGTGTTGTCGCCGCTGCCGTCAGCGAAGAACGCCTTGCCAGGCACGAACGCCACCTTTTCCTTGATCGCCAGATCGAACAGATCGACAGACGAGACGCCTTCGGGCAGCGTGACCCACAGGAACATGCCGCCCTCCGGCTTCGTGCACTGAATGCCTTCCGGGAAGTGTGTTTCGATGGCGGCGACCATGCAATCACGCTGTTTCCTGTACAATGCCTTGATCTTCGAGATATGAGCATCCACGTCGTTGTCGGCCATATACCTGTGCACCACACGCTGGATGAAGTAGTTCGTGTGCAGGTCAGTGGCCTGCTTGGCAACGATAACCTTGTCCATGATGTCATCAGGTGCCACCAGCCAGCCCAGCCGCATGCCAGGCGAGACGATCTTGGAGAACGATCCGAGCAGGACCGACCGCTCCATCATTGATTTCACAGGGGGCAGGTCTTCTCCCATGAACCGGATCTCGCCGTAGGGGTCGTCCTCGACGAAGGTGGTGCTGTGCTCTTCGAGCAGGCGGGCGACGGCATGGCGTTTCCCCATCGAATAGGTGATGCCGGTCGGGTTCTGGAAATTCGGCACGGCATAGAACAGCTTGACTCCCCTGGATAGTTCACTATTGAGACCGGTCAGGTCCGGACCGTCCTCCTGTAGCGCGATCGACCGGAACTCCGGCTCGTAGAGCCCGTAGGCCTGCAGTGTCGCAAGGTAAGTAGGCTTTTCCACGAGCACTCGGTCGCCTTTGTTGATGAACACTTTTCCAGTCAGATCGATGCCCTGCTGAGAACCGCTGGTGATCAGGATGTTATGCGGGGAGACCTTCAGGCCTCTTCTGGCATACCGCTCTGCGATGATCTCGCGCAGCGGCAGGTAGCCTTCTGTGGTGCTGTACTGGAGGGCATCTTCGCCGCTCGTGCGCAGCACTTTCTCCGCGGCCTCCAGCACGGCCTGCACCGGGAACGAGGACGGGTTCGGCAGCCCGCCGCCGAAGGAAATGATGGACGGGTCCTGCGTTACTTTCAATATCTCGCGTATGAACGACTTGTGCACGCTGGCCATACGGTCTGCGAAATCAGAACCCATTTTCCATAGCCTCCAGTATCTTGTAAGAGGGATAAACGCACTGGCAGTCGTTAAAGTTTACCCGTACCTGTGCGGTATGGAACATAAATAAAAACGATCGCCTGTTCACTGCTCGCGGGCGACGCGGCCTATATCATCCCACTCATAGGCGGCCAGCTCATAATCACGACTGCCGATGGCGTATTTTCGAGTTGTTGTACGGCGTCCGCCCATGCGTTCGTAGAATCCGTTCGACGGGTTGGCGGCCAGCGACCATAACAGCATGGACGTGAAACCAAGCTCGTCCAGCTTCCGCGCCGAAGTCGCCATCAGCAGGCGGCCTGCGCCTGATCGCTGAATTCCCGGACAAACGTAGATGGCATAGATCTCTCCGAGAAGCGGAACTCCGCGCTCTCGCTCCGCCCCGCAAACTGAAAAGCCGATCACATCGCTGTCAGCTACGGCCACGAAAAAATGCTCATCCGGCGACGCCAGGCCTTTCGCAAAGCGGGCCGTGGCGTCCTCGAGGGACATGGCGTCGAGGTACTCGTCGGCGACGATGCCGCGGTATGCGCTCTGCCAGGTCTCGTTTCGTACCGCGGCAATGGCCCCCGCGTCGGAGGGACGAGCTTTGCGGACGCTGATCTCTTTCATTTCGACGGGGCCCTGGCCATCGCATCCAGGAAAACGGCCAGCAGCTCATAGATCTCTTTCAACTGCTCGTCCTTGTGC
>JAEZKS010000295.1 GCA_023436075.1 Methanobacteriota archaeon | reverse complement strand
CAAATATATTTAACAAAATTAAATAATAGTATGCATACTAATTGAGGAGGGTAGATATGGATACGAGGAGAGCCGTGATATTGCTCCTGGCCGTCATAGCGGCAGCTTCAATGGCTATGCCGGCGGGCGCATTCATCGGCGCGGGTATCAATCTGGACAAGCACCTTGGGGATACTGTGAACTTCAACCTCAACCCGACGCTGGTCGAGGCTGCAGGGATCGCGCAGGGCCTGGCCGCCATGGATCTCGGCGTGACATGGGGCGTCGACTACGACCTGAGCTCGCTGGCGGGCTATCCGTTCGGCTACGGCGGCGTGGGTGCCGTGACCGATGCGAACATCGGGTATTCGCTGGGCGTGAGCGTGGACGAGGCGCATGGAACGGCTTTCGATGGTGCAGGGTTCGGCATACCGCTGGCCGAGCAGAGCCTGAGCCAGACACAGTTCAATAACGTGATTGCCGCGAACAACCACATATCGGACGCGCAGATCGCGTTGCCATGGGCATTCCCGGCGTTCTGAAGTCGCCAGAAATCATGCCTTTTGCCCGGCCCGACTCGTGGTGCTGCCATGGGGGCATAACCAGAAGCGGGCTGTCGCAATTTTTAGTCGTTGCCGTAGCCTTTTGCACATCTTCATCCGGTAGTCCACTGACCTTTGTCGAGGCCTTCATATGCGCGGCAAATTCTCATTAAATAACTAAAATCATGACAATCGCATCAATAATATCTGATATTTTACTAATACAAGCAATAATTATGCCCTGATGTAACTGATTGCTCTTTATTTTATCTTATTTTAACAACTACCCATTATTTACACCCAGCATGCGATAAAACACTCCAGTGCGGTTACAAATCGTCTTTTTAAATAATAATATATTTATTTTGTATAGCTAGAGATAACATTGCAGTTTAGGAGGTGTAGTTATGAATATGGCAAGTAAAGTAGCCGTAGCCTTACTGTTCGCAGTGGCTGCGATTTTGGTTACCGCAACCGCCATTGCCCAGTTCGGGTCAGGCGTTTGCGGAATGGGGGCTGGATTGGGAACCGGTGGGCCGCTCGGCGGAGCACCTGTGGCCGTCGGGCCCCCGCAGGACTGCATCGCACAGGTCTACTGCAATGTCCCCGTCACCACGGCATTGCCAGTGGCGGTCCCGGCGACAGTCCCACAGCAGGTACCCATCACGGTACCGGTCACTGATACAGCCCCGGTCGTCGTTCCGAGGACTATAGTGGTGCCTCAGACGATCCCTGTGCCTTTCGTCAGGCCCGCTATCACCTCGACGACCGTGCCAGTCACTGTGCCGGTCACGTCTACCATACCTGTGACGGACATAGTACCTCAGGTAACGACCGTCCCGCTGGGCTGCCCGCCCCCGTCGATTGCGCCCGGTGGGTCTGCACCTGCTTGCGCACCTGTGGCCGAACCAGCAGTAGCCACACCGGCAGATGCTACGCCAGCTGTTGAGACATCGACAATAGCTACGCCTGTGTGCGGTACTGGCGTTGGTTCCGGCCTTGGCTATGGTGGATTTGGCAGTGGTCCTGGCATCGGCACGAATCTCGGCTATGGCGGCATTGGTTCCGGCCCTGGCTATGGTGGATTTGGCAGCAGCTATGGCTTCGGTTCCGGTCTCGGCGCAAGCAATCTTGCGACCGCAATGTAAGCCTTCGATAAACAGATAGGTTGGGAAACATAAATACGGACTAGCGACGGGCTGGATTCATCTCCAGTCCGTTTTAGCTCCTTTTTGCTTTTCTTACGGCGACGTCGTCGAATGACCCTCCGATATTGCGCCAGGCTTGCATACGATAGCGTGAATACCACAATTATAGCTCTATTTACATTTGTATGGCAGTAAATATCTTTTTTATCATTTCCATGACTTTTAATCGTTAATATGGCTGGTAATTTATTTAATCAGCGTGGTATACCTGATCGTGATGTTGAATGGGTGTGGTATGCTCAGGTACTTGTTATTGACTGTATGTATCGTCATATTTGCTTTTGCCGTCACGCAGCCGGCCGTAGCCAGCAGCATCGCCAGTGTCAACATGTACGGCTATCCCCTGATCATGGGCCCGAGCGGCACGGGCGCCGCGGGAGTGCCCGGCGGAGACTACACGGTGAGCAACCCGGGCATCGAAGGGCTGTCTGATGTCATGTCCAGATACGGCATCATCTCGGCGACCTCTGTTTCCCAGCCTCAGGCATCCGGCTACGACATGGGCTATGTCGGACCGGACATGGGCAACATCGCGCTGGGCGTGAACTTCGGCTGGCCGTCGGCAACTCATGATGCCTCCCGGACGGCTTATGCAAAGGACATGGCCTATGAGGCCGCCCTGGACAACGCCGCGATCGCGTTCCCCGGCGTCGGCGTCGGATCGCTAGGCGTCAGCTTCCCGTCACTCGTCAGCAACAAGGCTGACATCAAATACGCGGAAAGCGTCCGCTTCGAGCTGTCGACCGAAAGCGACACGATGCCGCTCGCAGGCTGGTTCTCCCCGCTGGGCCTCGGCCTCGGCTACGGCAGCGTCGGTGTCACCGGCGGCCTGGGACTGTCCGGCGATCAGCTTGGACTGCCGAGCTTCTACTAACGACACGACGGGCAGAAAGGGCATAATGTATACTCGTTCGTGTATCTTTTTGTAGAGGCTATAAGGCATTCGACACAGAGTACACGGAGTACACAGAGTTCACAATGTTCTTTAAAAACGGGCTTCACATCTATCATTTTCTAAAAAGAACTCTGTGTACCCTGTGGACTCTGTGAACTCTGTGTCGAATGCCTTATAGCCTGTATAAAAAGTAAAAACGAAAGATCAGAAAGATTATACACAACGTAGGTCATGTAGTCCTGTCAAAGATGTCCTGAAAAGGTAACCGTTGTGTCCTTCGTGCCCATTGTGCCCCTCGTGTTAACCGAAAGGTTCTTATGCTCGTATTGCATTAAGAGATTCGCATCGTCATAGCGATCGCGTTATTACCGTAGGACGGGACTCATTCCTGTCCGGCGCATGGACGTAAGTCCGAACGCGTGGGCCTCGCTGCCCAGTTAAGACGCGTGAGTCAGGCCTGAAAGGGGCCTTACGGAGGCAAACCAATGAAGAACAGCAAGAAAACCAACCCTAGAATTTCGCTGCTCATCGATTCGCTTAAGGCTAAATCGCGGGAGCAGAACGTAGGCATCTGGAGAGACATCGCGCTGCGGCTCGACAAGCCGAACCGGCACTATGCGGAGATCAACCTCAGCAAGATCAGCCGGTACAGCAAGGAGAATGAGACTGTCATCGTCCCGGGCAAGGTGCTTGGCACCGGCGACATCAGCCACCCGGTCACCGTGGCGGCGCTCAACTTCAGCATGACGGCAGAGCAGATCATCAGCAACGCGAATGGCAAATGCCTTTCCATTGAACAGCTCATGGAGACCAACCCGACGGGCAAGGGAGTCCGCATACTCAAGTGAGGAGGACGAAGACATGGTTTTAATCAACGCAGACGGACTGATTGTCGGCAGGCTCTCCAGCATCGTGGCGAAGAAGCTGCTCGAGGGCGACGAAGTCCTGATCATCAACGCCGAAAAGGCGATCATATCCGGTTCGAAGGCGACTGCCTTCCGGGAATACCACGAGGCGTACGTGCGGGGCAGCAAGGAGCACGGCCCGTTCTACCCGAAGCGGCCGGACGCAATCATCAAGAGGACCATCCGCGGCATGGTGCCGGACAAGAAGCAGCGTGGCAAAGACGCGATGGCCCGTCTCAGGGTATACATCGGCACGCCCTCCGAGTTCGACGGCCAGCCGGCCGTGACGCTGGAGCAGGCGAGCGTGAACCGCCTGAGCTCGTACAAGTACACGCCGCTCGGGGAAATCTCGAAGCTGCTCGGAGCAAAATTCTGAAGGTGATTAGATGGCAGCTACAACGAAAGTTTTAACTACAAGCGGAAAGAGAAAAACCGCGACCGCCCGTGCCACCGTGAGGAAAGGCACCGGCATCATCAGGATCAACAAGGTCCCGCTCGACATCGTCCAGCCGGAGCTCGTCCGTCTCAAGATATCCGAGCCGCTGCTGATCGCCGGCTCCGAGATCGCGAAAGCCTTGGACATCGATGTCAACATCATCGGCGGCGGCATGATGGGTCAGGCGGAAGCCGCCCGCTGCGCCATCGCCAGGGGCATTATCAACTGGACCAACGATGTCGCACTGCGCGACGCATATCTGGCCCATGACCGGAACCTGCTCGTCAACGACGTGCGGGTGAAGGAGTCCAAGAAGTACGGCGGATCTGGCGCAAGGGCCAAGTTCCAGAAGTCGTACCGTTAAACTATTGGGGATTTTCTCCCCAATATTACATGGAGACAATCATCAATGATACCCGTAAGATGTTTCACCTGTGGCAAGGTCGTCTCAGAGGTGTGGGAAGAATACAAAGCCCGCGTCGACGAGAGGCAGAAGAACCTGCAGAAGGGTGAAGTGCTCAAGGTCGGAGACATTCTCGACGATCTGGGAGTCGAGCGGTACTGCTGCAGACGCATGCTGCTTTCCCACGTCGAGCTCGTCGATGTCCTGGCACCGTACCAGTAAATGAAGCTGTGAATGGGATCGTGGGGTAGCCTGGTCCATCCTTTCGCGTTCGGGACGCGGAAACCTGAGTTCAAATCTCAGCGATCCCACCACTTACCTTCATTCGCGACGCTCACGACGTCGTGTTGCAACCTCTCGGGGGGATTCCCGGGGAAAATCCAGGGCAGGATTTACGAACGGATGTTAACGTCTATTGTACGTACGTCAAAAACTTTTTCACATCCAGTTTACGCTATCGATCTATCCTATCAGGGGGCACTTCGTTGAAAATTAATGTGACAAGTAAAGTTTTAAAGGAACAGTACACCCGCTATGAGCGCGCAAGGATCGTAGGCGCCCGGGCGCTTCAGATATCCATGGGCGCGCCAGTGCTCGTCAAGGATGTCAAGACAGTTGAGCCGATCGAGGTGGCGCTGGCCGAACTGGAGCAGAGCCTGATCCCGATCACCGTCAGGAAGATCAACAAGTCGGCGAAGCGCGAGGCCGCCGCGACTTCCTGATATTCGTAGTACCGACAGATAATGATAATTACATAACAGAGGAGTTGTTTCAAAAATGGCAGAAGCTGCTGAAAATGTAAGAGAAATCAGAGATGAGAATTACCAGTCATTGATACCGATGGACGAGTACCTTGCTGCAGGAGTGCACATCGGTACGCAGCAAAAGACTGAGGACATGAAGAAGTTCATTTACCGCGTCAGGAGCGACGGCCTGTACGTCCTGGACGTCCAGAGCACTGACGAACGCATCCGTGCGGCGGCCAAGTTCCTGTCGAGGTACGACCCCGCGAACATCCTCGTGGTCTGCGCCCGGCAGTACGGCCAGCACCCGGCGGAGATGTTCGCCAAGGCCATCGGCGCCAAGGAGATCGTCGGCCGGTTCATTCCCGGCAGCCTGACGAACCCGGCGTATATGTTCTTCGCGGAGCCCGACGTAGTGGTCGTCACCGACCCAATCGGCGATGCACAGGCAGTCTCCGAGGCTATCAACATCGGCGTCCCGGTTGTCGCGATGTGCGACACCAACAACATGACCCAGAACATCGACTTCGTAATTCCGACCAACAACAAGGGCCGCAAGGCGCTGGCGCTGGTTTACTGGCTGCTGGCCCGCGAGGTCGCGAAGGAGCGGGGCGAGCAGGGCTTCAGCTACACCGTAAATGATTTCGAGTCGGAGATATAAGCTCAGATCATTATGAGGAGACCTGCCGTTGCGGGCATGTTCTACCCCGGCATGGAGCCAGGCACAGAGCCGAACCTGCGTCAGATGATCGCCCGGCTCACGCCGCAGCAGCCCCGACCGAAGGTCCGGGCCTGCGGAGTCGTCGTCCCTCACGCGGGATACGTCTACTCCGGCGGCGTGGCGGCGAACGTCTATGCGTCCATCGAGGGCGCGCAGACCTTCGTCCTGCTCGGACCGAACCATCATATGGCCGGATCGGCAGTTGCCGTCTCCGAAGAAAGCTGGAGCACGCCGCTCGGCACGGCCGAGATCGACATGGGACTGGTCAAACGCCTCGACGGGATCATCGATCACGACGAGGCCGCGCACCGGCAGGAGCACTCGATCGAGGTGCAGGTCCCCTTCTTGCAGTACTTTTTCAAGGACTTCAAGATCGTGCCAATTGCCATCGGCATGCAGGACTACGACACGGTCAAGGAGGTCGCCGCAGAGCTGATACGTGCCCTGGACGGCTACGGACGCAGCACGGTCATCGTGGCGTCCAGCGACTTCACGCACTACGAGGACGTGGACGTCGCCCGGAAGAAGGACGCGGTGCTGATCGGCGACATCGAACGCCTTGACGTTCCGGCGCTGTACGACGACGTCTACCGGATGAACGCGACTTGCTGCGGCTATGGCCCAATCGCGGCGATGCTCATTACCTGCGTTGCACGGGGCGCCCGGCGAGGCGAGCTCCTCAAATACGCCACCAGCGGCGACGTGACCGGCGACCGGCAGGTCGTGGGCTACGCGGGGATCGCAGTGGTATAGGTGGCAGGGTAAAAATGGTCAAATTTTCCGCCCCAGGCAAGGTCTTTTTGTTCGGAGAGCATGCGGTCGTCTATGGCAAGCGGGCTATCGCCTGTGCCATCGACATGCGCACGACGGTCGAGATCACCCGGACAGGCAGAGGCATGCGCATCCAGTCGGCGTTCAAGGACGATCCTGACAAGAACCAGTACATCAAGACTGCCGTCAGGAAATTCCAGCGGTTGCATGATGTCGGCAACATCAGCATCAAAGTATCGTCCCGGATACCGATCGCTTCAGGGCTGGGCTCGTCGGCGGCAGTCACCGTGGCCACGATCGCGGCGCTCAACGAGGAGTTCCAGGCCGGCATGACGCTGGACGAGATCGCGTTCATGAGTTACCAGACTGAGCTGGAAGTACAGGGCGCGGCCAGCCCGACCGATACCTTCGTCTCGACCATGGGCGGGACCGTGATCGTGCCGGACAAGAAAAAGCTGCCCCCGATCACCTGTGGCGTGGTCGTCGGCCACACCGGCATCTCCAAGTCCACTTCTCGCATGGTATCTCGTGTGCGGACGCTCAAGGAAAAATATCCCGAGATAATGGACGACATCATGGGCTCAATCGGTAAGATGTCGGCCCGCGGAGAAGGCCTGGTACTGAAGAACGACTATCGTTCCATCGGCGAGCTGATGAACGTCAACCAGGGGCTGCTCGACGCCATCGGCGTGAACATCCCCGAGCTGTCGCTGCAGATCAACGCCGCCCGGACCCACGGCGCATATGGTGCCAAGATCACCGGGGCGGGAGGCGGCGGCTGCATGGTGGCCATCTGCGACCAGGACCGGTGCAAAGAGATCGCCGATGCCATCGGACGGTCATACGGCGACAGCTTCATCACGAAGCCAACGGCGGAAGGGGTGAGGAGGGAATGAGCGTCGTCGTCCTCAAGATAGGTGGCAGCGTGCTGACAGACAAGAGCAAGGCCTCCACGCCCCGGCCTGAACAGATACGGCGCATGGCCGCCGAGATCGGGGCAGCAGGATGCAGGAAGCTCGTCCTGATACATGGCGCGGGGTCTTTCGGGCACCACCAGGCGAAGGAATACGGCCTCAAGGCCGGGCTGAACGAGCGAAGCATTCGCGGGATCATGCCGACGCACAACGCGGTCCGGGCGCTCGACGACATGATCGTCGATGCGCTGTACGATAACGGCGTGTATGCGGCACCGGTCCATCCGCTATCGTCCTGCGTGCTAAAAGGCGGCAGGATCGAGCACATGTGCCTGGACGTGATCGACCGGATGCTTGCCTCGGGCATCGTGCCCGTGCTCCATGGCGACGTCGTAGTGGATGCCGAGCGTGGCATCGATGTGCTGTCAGGCGATCAGCTTGTCACGTACCTGTCAATGGCACTGCGGGCGGAGAAGGTCGGCATCGGAACCAACGTGGACGGAGTCTATGCAGGCATCCGCACTAGCGGTGCGGATGCAAAGGACTTTAAGATCATACGCGCAATTACCCCATCGAACCTTGACGAGATCAAAGAGTCCCTCGCAGGCTCCGGCGGCGTCGACGTCACCGGCGGCATGCATGGGAAAGTCACGGAGCTGATGGAACTGGCGCGTTCCGGCATACCGTCCTGCCTGTTTAACGCTGAGCGGCCGGGCAACGTGTCGCGGTTCCTGAAGGGCGAAAACGTCGAAGGCACTCTTATCAGCGGGGGAAATGAATAATATGGCGACATCCAGGCGGAAGATCGAACATCTGGACATCTGCATCAGGGAAAACGTAGAGTCGAGCGGCAACGGATTCGGCGACGTAGAGTTCGTCCACCGCTGCCTGCCCGAGATCGACAAGCCCTCGATATCCGCCAGGACGTCTTTCCTCGGCCACCGGTTCGAGGCACCGATCACGATCGCATCCATGACGGGCGGCCACCCGGGGACCAAAACAGTCAACGCAAACCTCGCGAAGGCGGCGGAAGCCCTGGGCATCGGCATCGGCGTGGGCAGCCAGCGGGCGGCCCTTGAGGACAAGACGCTGGAGGACTCGTATCGTGTCGTAAGAGACATGGCCCCCCATGCGTTCGTCTACGGCAACATCGGCGCCCCTCAGTTGCTGAAATACGACGTCGAGGCCATCGAGCGCGCAGTCGAGATGATCGACGCCGACGCGATGGCCATTCACCTGAACTTCCTGCAGGAAGCCATCCAGCCCGAGGGAGACCTGGATGCACGAGGCTGCCTGGAGCGAATCGCGGAAGTCACGGCTTCGCTGTCGGTACCCGTGATCGTGAAAGAGACAGGAGCAGGCATCAGCCACCTGGATGCATACGCGCTGCGCAAGGCCGGCGCGGCTGCCCTCGACGTGGGCGGCAAGGGTGGCACTAGCTGGGCCGGTGTGGAAGTGTACCGGGCCCGCATGGAATCGGACAAGATCGGCGAGCACCTAGGCGTGAAATTCTGGGACTGGGGCATACCGACCGCTGTCAGCGTAGTGGAAGCCGACGTGGGACTGCCCGTCATCGCGACGGGCGGCATGCGCGACGGCATCATGATCGCCAAGGCCATCGCGCTCGGCGCGTCAATGGCAGGCGTGGCGCTGCCGCTGGTATCGGCCGCAAAAGCCGGCCCGGACAAGGTACAGGAACTGCTGGAACTATATATTGAAGAGCTGAAGGCGACGATGTTCCTCACAAGCTCGCAATCAATCGAAGATCTGAAGAAAGCCCCGGTAGTCATCACCGGTAAGACAAGAGAATACCTCGAGGCGAGGGGCTTCAAATGGGCGATGTTCGCCCAGCGTTAAAACTCAAAAGGTGTAAAAATAATGAAAGATGTAGGTATAATCGCGGTCGGCGGCTATGAAGAAGTCGGCCGCAACATGACTGCCATCAGGGCAGGAAAAGATATCGTTATCATGGACATGGGCGTCCGCCTCGACAGGATACAGATCCACGAGGAGACCGAGATGGAAAAGATGCACTCGCTGGACCTCATCCAGATGGGCGCCATCCCGGACGACAAGATCATGAACAACGTGGACGGGAACGTCGTGGGCATCGTGTGCTCGCACGGCCACCTGGACCACATCGGCGCCGTGCCCAAGCTGGCGCACCGCTACAAGAGCGCGCCGATCATCGGGACGCCGTTCACGGCAGAGCTGATCAAGCAGGAGATCGAGTCCGAGCGCAAGTTCGACGTGGCCAACAAGGTAAAACCGTTGCCATGCGGCGAGGTGCTCGAATTGACCAGGAACGTCTCCATCGAGCTGATCCGAGTGCAACACAGCATCATCGACTGCGCCTTCGTCGCGGTTCACACGCCGTCGGGAACTATCCTGTACGCATGTGACTTCAAGATCGACCGGACCCCGGTCATCGGCGATGTGCCTGACTTCAAGCGGCTCAAGCAGATCGGTAAGGCCGGCGTGCTGGCGATGATCACTGAGAGCACCAACGTCAACCGGTCCGGCAAAACTCCGTCCGAGTCTGTGGCCCGCGACCTGGTCTGGGATGCACTGCTTGGCACGGAAGAAACGGAGAGCGGCGTCATCGTCACCACATTCTCGTCACATATCGCCCGGCTGAAGTCGATCATCGACGCCGCCGAGAAGATGAACCGCGTGCCTGTCCTGCTCGGCAGCAGCATGGAGCGGTACTTCGGCACCGCGCTGAAGATGGGCTACGTCAAGAAACCGGACAACCTGCGCATCTTCGGCTACCGCAAGTCGATCAACAAGGAGTTCAAGCGGATCATGGACGACGGCAAGAAAAAGTACCTGCCCATCGTCACCGGCCACCAGGGCGAGCCCGATGCCATCATGGGCCGCATCGCCAGCGGCGAGGTCGACTACAAGCTGGAGACCGGCGATAAGATCATCTTCTCCGCGAACGTGATCCCCAACCAGCTCAACCAGGCCAACCGCTACGCGCTGGACACCAAGCTCCGCATGAAAGGCGCCCGCATCTACGACAACGTGCATGTGTCGGGCCACGCGTACAAGGAAGACCACTGGGAGCTGCTGCGGATGGTCAAGCCGGAGCACGTCATACCGGCGCACGGGACGCTGGAGATGCACGCCGCCTATGCCGAGATGGCCGAGGATACCGGCTACGAGTTCGGCGAGACCGTGCACATTTTAAGGAATGGACAGGAACTGAGCCTGTAACAGGGCTCGGGTTTTCATTTTTTCGTTTTCTTTATTGACTTCAATTCGGCCTTTTCATAGCCCTCTGCGGTCTCTGCGCCCGTCTCTTGGCCTCTGCGGGAATTAAGCCGTTCTCTAGTACTCGGTGTTTAGCCCTAAACCGGGTGGCGTCGCTAATCCTGTTGATAAACTGCAAGGGACGATAATTCTCGCAAAGCGCGCAGAGACTTGATTACATGAGGTACGACCGCCCATCAGCCGGGCGTTTGCAAAAGAGCTTTGCAGCTCGGTCACGCGCTTGCACGCGATACAACGCCAGTCTGTCACGATTTACTGTCCCAGGCCTCCGAACGGAAACTGCTCTTGTTTGAAGCCTTTTGAGAGATAGCGACCATTCGTAAGATGGTCTCTCAAAAGTCGGGCGCCAAGAGCTACAAGCTCATGAAATTAGTTGGTAAACCCTGGTTTGATACAGGTCAGGAAATAAATAAATCGACGAAAAAGATTAGTAACCAAAAGATGGATTAGGCGTTGGTCTTAAGGTAGTAATAAACACTACTGCGTTCTTTTGAAGGTCTACATAGATACTTAAATGATAGTACAATGAATTATCTGGGTATAAAATATCATATACTACTAACCCATTGCCCCAATAATGATCTGGACCGGTGTAACCCGTAACATTTACCTGTGCAATAATATATTTTTGATCTTTCAATGCATTTTGTATCGTTTCATTATCCATTGTGATGTCAATCAACTTTTTTCGTCCG
Organism: Methanobacteriota archaeon; assembly: GCA_023436075.1. Taxonomy (GTDB): domain Archaea; phylum Halobacteriota; class Methanocellia; order Methanocellales; family Methanocellaceae; genus Methanocella_A. Next base: position 5,365 of record JAEZKS010000295.1, on the reverse strand, counting down.
TTGTCAAGCTTGAATAACTTATCCCGGTCGGTGCAGGGCTAATAGCCTGTGTTGGGCTAATAGTATTTGATTGATTGCCAATACAACCGCAAATTAAAATACTACAGAAGATCAGGCATATAATTACTCCAATTTTTAATATCCTCGACATTATCCTACAACTCCTTATTATTCTAATATTTCATTAAGCTTCGTATACGCGATGCCCGTATCTACGATAACATCCACGTGTCGGGCCATGCATACAAGGAAGACCGCTGAGAGCTGCTGCGGATGGTCAAGCCGGAGCACGTCATACTGGCCCATGGCATCATGGAGATACATGCCGCATATGCTGAAATGGCCGAAGATACAGGCTACGAGTTCGGCGAGACCGTGCACATTTTAAGGAATGGACAGGAACTGAGCCTGTAACCAGGCTCGATTTTTTATTTTTCTTTGTTGACTTCAATTTGCCCTTCTCATAGCCCTCTGCGTTCTCTGCGGGAATAAAACTGTTCTATAGTACTCGACGCTTAGCCAGAAACAGGGCAGCGTCGTTATCTTGTTAATACAAAGTGGTGGATGAAAATCCTCGCAAGGTTCGCAGAGGAGGCGCAGAGACCACAGAGACTGATTATGCTTAAACAATGGAACTCTGCGGACGGGCGGCCTCGCGCGTGTGTCCGGATATTGCCATCGGCATGTCGCGTTTTTTCACCCTCGGCTGTCCCTGGTTAAACCCTGTTTAAGCAGTGTATTTTACCCGGCTATTCCATCTTGGATCGGTGATGTTGTATGTTATTTCGTTTGGTTCGATGTATGTGACAGTAATCGGATAGCACCATGTACGTGTATGGATCATATGCTTGAGATGAACCGCCCGGTCATTTTCTTCCTCAGTCACAGAAACGTTCGTTTATCATTCGTCGTTGGGTATGGCGCTAGAGTGGAAGTATGGGGCTGGTTGGATGTTGCTGACGTATGGGTTTTCGGATGCGCGGTCTATGAAGCCTTTTACGTCTTCGGTTTCATACCATACGGATTGGAATTCTAAGTCTGATGTGGTCGGATTGTCCAGTTTTCCTCCGTATTTGGCGCCGAATTCTTCCAGGGACATGGTTGGGGGTAGTCTCCAGAAGCTGACTGAGACCAGGTTGGGCACGTATTCAACGCCTTTTTGAATGTACTCTTCCGGGTATTCCACGCTCGGTGTTGTAGTGATCTCTCTTTCTTTGTCTGTGAACATGTAAGTGTCTCTTTTTACTTGCTCGACCAGGGAGTCTTTCGAGATATTTTCGATGACAGATTCAGTCTTTTCGCTTGTTATGCCAGGGACTTTACGGGGGTTTGATTCGAACGCTGCCATCTTGATATCCTCTTTAACGAAGATGGGCGTGACATTATAGGCAGCAGCGAATTCGTCTATCGACTTGGGCATTTCTTTAAAGTAGACGATCACAACCTCCCTATACACAGGAAAATCAAGTGTGTTGTTGGCTATGATTAGTACTGGTAAATCGTTTGTTTTAGGTGTTTTATTGATCGATGACCAATCTGAATCGTTTGGTTCATATGTAATGAACCCGAAATGTTCACCTTCAGATGATGAAAGATTTGATTCGGTGGTATTATTGGATACGTAGTTATTGCTTGCTGTTGTAGGCTTTTCTATGATGGCGAATGCTATTACTACTGTGAGGGTCAGTACTATTAGCGATAGTATAACCGAGAAATTTTTCTGAAGCCTTTCTTTCATAGTACCATCCCACCGATTATCTGGTAGATGCTGTATAATTGATAAAATTATCCAAGATTATTTATAGCTTATCTCACAACCGTTGAACTGAGACTTAAATAGTAACGATAATCCCATGACCGCATGTACACATCAGGCCGCTGGTACTGTGAAGGCCATCTATGGTTCCTTCAGTGAGCATGTCATACTGGTCCATAGCATTGCACCTGGGGATGTACAGCGCCTATGCCGAGATGGCTGAGGATACCGGGTACGAGTTCGGCGAGACCGTGCAGATTTTAAGGAATGGACAGGAACTGCGCCTGTAACAGGGCTCTGTTTTTCTATTTTCTTTGTTGACTTCAATTCGGCCTTTTCATAGCCCTCTGCGGCATCTGCGCCGTCTCTGCGTTCTCTGCGGGAATTAAACTGTTCTATGGTACTCGACGCTCACCTGAAACAGAGCAGCGTCGCTATACTGTTTATGCAATGTGACGGACATTAATCCTCGCAGAGTTCGCAGAGGAGGCGCAGAGCGCGCAGAGACTGATTATGCTTAAAGAAGGGAACTTTGTGGCCGGGTGGCCTCGCGCGCATATGCGATATTGTCCTCGACATGCCGCGATTTTTCACCCCCGGCTGCCCATGGTTAAGCATGTTTAAATAATATATTTTACCTGGCTATCCCAAAATATATTCGATAGTTCCAGGATCATCGAGTTTCCACATTGTATTTAGGTCGATCCATCTAACGTACGGATTTTTTGATGCGCGTTCCATGAAGCCTTTCATATCTTCGGTCTCAAATAGTACCGATTGCAATTGCAGATCCCCCTCCGTTACATTGACAGGCTTTCCTCCATATACGGCACCGAACTCTTCCAGAGACAGTGGTAGCCTCCAGAAGCCGATTATGACCTGGTTAGGCACGTATCCAACGCCTTTTTGGTCATAATATTCCGGGTATCTTACTTCTGGCGTTGAATTAATCTCTCTTTCTCGGTTTACAAACATGTACGTGTCTCTCTTAACCAGTTCTACCAGTGGGTCTTTCGAGATTTTTTCGATGGCTTGCGTAGTTTTCTCGCTCACAATTCCACCGATCATAACAGGATCGGTTTCGAATGCTGCCATCTTGATATCAGCCTTGATGAAGATGGGCGATACACCATACGTAGATGCGAACGCGTCGATCGAGTCAGGCATCTTCTTGAAGTACACGATCACGTCTTCCCTATGCACAGGCAGTCTAGGATCAACCGGGTTTATAATCTGGTCGTGCCGGGATTCGTTAACCGAGAGAGTCGTGTTGAGTGTTGGCTTTTCAACTGTAGGGTTTTCAACTATGGCGTATGCGAGGATGATAATGAGGATTAATGTCACCAACGATAGCAGGAGCGAGAAGTGTGTCCGTAGCCATTCTTTCATACTTATCCCTAATATCAAATCGATCTATCATCTAAGTTGTGTGGACGTACCCGTTTAGCTCTATATAGCGGACGTACGGGTCTTTTGACGCCCGGTCGATGAAGTCTCTCATGTCTTCGGTTTCATATAGCATCGCTTGCCTGCGCAGGTCATCCTTGGTCACGTTGGCCGGCTTTCCTCCGTATCTGACGCTGAACTCATCGATGTACGGAGGGTTCCTCCAGAAACCGACGATCACCTGGTTGGGAACATATCCCTCCCCATAGTCCTCCGGGTATTTCACGCTCGGCGTCGTATTGATATCCGTTCCTCTGCATGCGAACATGTACGTGTCCCTTTTAACCAGTTCCACCAGCGAATCGTTAGAGAGCTTTTCAATAGCTTCTCCGGTTTTGCCATCCGATACGCCGAGGACCAGGTGACACTTGACCTCGAACGCCGCCATCCTGATCTCGTCTTTGACGAAGACGGGCGTAATGTTGTAAGCGGACACGAACTCGTCCGTCGACTCGGGCATCTCGTGGAAATATACGATGATGAATTCGCTGTACTCAAGGCCGCCGGGAGGAGTCTGGTTGAGAGTAAACCGGTAAGGATCGTCCGGTGTTTTATTGATCGTCGAATGGTCGATAGATACCAGGATGATAGTGAGAACTGATAATAGGACTATTGCTATAAGAGTTATCAGCAAGGTGAAATTTTTCTGAAGCATCTCTTTTGTCATATCGGCTCATCCTGTGCTTCTGCAAACGCAGATGAATCTAAAAATATCGTTAATTGAATGTTTATTTATAGCTTGTCTCATGATCGATAAATCAGCGAACGAATGCTCCTTTTGTACATTCGATCTGGATGCGCTTCCCTGCTGATTAGCCCTGGCGATCTTGGCGCAGTCTTGGCGGTCCTTGGCGAGCTGAAACCGCGTCTTGCTTTTCTCTACGCTTACCTGAGCTCAGCCAGCATCACAATTTCCCGAGCAGATATGCGTAGCACATTAATCCTCCTCATGGGCTATTCTCTGTGCCGAGACAGCGATGTGAAGCCGGGTTGGGACAATGCGACAGGTACCAGAGAACGATTTTAGCTTGCCAAGGACCGCCAAGGAGCGCCAAGATCGCCAACTTTTTCATTAATCGATAGTGTCCCGCAGATTTACGAGATCGCTCTGCGGCCAGGCCGCCTCCTTCGTGCGCGCACGCATAGCCATTGCGAGAGACCTTGTTAAAGTCTGTCTTGCTCCTGGGTGCACAGTTGCCCTCTTTACACATGACCGTCTCCTTAAATGCGTAATTATTATATAGTTTATACACATTTTTTATGCATGGGGAGTACATTTGAGCCTGAACGTCAATCTCGGCGCACCATATGATCTCAGGATTAACGAGATAATAAAAAAGGGCTATGCAGCCACTCAGACTGAAGTAATCCGGCAAGCCATAATGTATTATACGGCTTTTCTCGAGGAGCAGGAGGAAATCCGACTGGTCAATAAGGGTATTTCAGCCGATATGAAAGACATAAAAAGCGGTAAAGTCAAGACTATTTCACATGATCAGATGAAAAAGAAACTGGGACTCTGATCATGCGTATCGTGTATTCGGAGTACGCCGAAAAAGCTCTGTTAAAAATGGATAAGGGGACTCAAATCGAGTTTATTCAGCATATTGAAAAAATCGCTGAGATAGGGCCAAGAAGGCACCTTAAACACGGCCAGCCCTACAATATCGAAGAAGTCGGGCAGGGAAGAATCGCCTTCCAGATCGATGGTGATACTCTGTACATAACGAGATGCTTCGAAACCCATAAAGAATATCAAAAATGGTACAGGTCTTTAGAGTGAACTTTTCATCAAGAGACACGGCCGGACCATCCCGCGCTCACGCGATTGCCAGCGCGAACCGATTGCAGGAACCCGGCCCTGGCAAACACGCCACTATATTTTCATCCTGAATATCCGCCACGCATTTTTACTGCTGACCGCCTCGATGATGACGCTCGGAATGCCTGCCTGTCGCATAGCCAGTGTTGTCCTGGGTATGCTCAGCACGTCGGTAGGCGCGGATGACATGTCCGTGTTCAGCACCAGCCTTGCCGGGTCGAGCTTTTTCACTATTTCCACCGCTTCCTTCGGCGATAATTTGCCTGGCTGTACCGTGAGCCCTGCGTTGTATCCGCGGTCGACGATCTGCTTCGCCGTATCGCCGTCTGCATGATCGATCA
>JAEZKS010000236.1 GCA_023436075.1 Methanobacteriota archaeon | reverse complement strand
CTGCTGATCAGCGGCACTTCCCGGATTGCCGCCGGACAGGACCACGTCGACAGACCGATTAGTATTGTTGACAGACGTCTGCCCGGGAGATGACTGCCCGCAAATACAGCCGCCGATCAGGCTGCCGATGACTATGATGAAAAGGAAAAGGCAGTATAGACAGGCTTTACCGGTCATACCACCTTGATATCCCTCGAAAAGCTGCCGATCTCGCGGTCTGCTAGCTTAGCCGTCACTGTGAGCTTGTAGTCGCCCGCAGTGGACATCCCATTATAATCTGCGGGAATGACCTGGCTGAACTTGACCTCCTTGGTATCTCCGGGCATAATGTTCAGGCCGGTCGCGCTATATTCACCTGACTTCTCGATCGGTATGAAAAGTACCGTCCTCTTGATAACAATCGTAAAGTCGATCTTATCGATCGGGACATTGCCTGTGTTGGTGATAGAAACCAAGCCCGTTGCTGTGTCCCCCCGGGCGTACGTGCTCTTGTCGGTGCCCCATTTTTCCGCCTTGCCGCTTATGATCGGGACGGGCGTCGGAGACGAACGTGTATTATTAGTATTATTGATGATGGTCGTATCGCCACTTCCTGGCGTCCAGATGATGGTCGTGCCCGGCGATGGCACTGGAATATTGATCGACGACGGGTCAGGCGTCGAAGATGGTACAGGCGTAGGCGTGGCATCCGAGCGGCCTCCCGAGGACAGGCAGCCTGATACAGCGAGCAGTGAAACTATGATTGCCAAAATAATGAAGGGTCTGGCGATTTTTACTGTCATCGGTACAACTTCAATGCTTTGTGTGTAAATATTTGTCGCTGATTAATCACGCTCTCTGTACTTTTTTTGAAAAAAAATCGCCGATCAGCCTGGCCATGAGGACCCAATAGCATGCGTCAAAACCGGCTGTTATTCTGCAATTGTTTTGCATAGGCCGGATGATGCGCTTTCAGCACATACGGTATCATATCTACTACATCAGAAGCTGTCATTCCGAACCCGGCCTCCTCGAAGGCCAGGTTGCCGGCCGCACCGGCTAAGAACGTCCCGCAGCAGGCAGCCTCGAACGCAGGATTCTTACAGTATAGCGAGCCTATGACCCCGGCCATCACATCGCCGGTGCCGGTCACAGTCATGCCGGGATTTCCCGTGCGGTTGAATGCTATGCGACCGCTGTCGGCAATGACATCGACCGGACCTTTGATCACCGTGACCACTCCCCGTTCCGCTGCAAAAGTCTTTGCCAGAGCCGCGTTTGCTTCAGGGTCCCAGGTGGTACCCTTGCCACTGATGCGCCGAAACTCGTTGTGATGGGGCGTCAGGATGCCCTTCAGAGGATACTCGGGCATCAATGCCCCGGCGTCCATCACGATCCTTTCACACAGAGGTGTGATTGCCTTTATCAGCGCCGCAGTATGGGGAGTGATCTCGATACCCATGCCGATGACTACCACCCGGACGTATTCGATCAGCGGCTTAAGTAACTCGATATCATCCTCGACGAAAGTGTCCCGCTGGCTCATGGGCCAGACGATCAGGTCGGGTGAAAACGAGGAGATGATATCGGCAATCCTCCGGGGCGCAGCCACATATACGAGGTCGGCGCCAGCCCGGTATGCCGCGAGCGCCGACAGCGCGGGAGGGCCGGCGTAAGGGCCTCCTCCGCCGATGACGAGCACCCGGCCTCCGCTGTGCCCTTTATGATCTACGTCGCCTCGTATCTGCATGTCCGCCAGATCACGAGGCCCCACATATGGAATCGGATTCATTGCGTACCACGTCCGCGCCAGAAATACTCGACCGAACGATAACATCTGCACTGATCGCGCATTTTATCATGACTATATTATGACTTTTATAGAATTATATTGCAATTTTATATTATAATACATGATGCCCGCTGTCGCCGGAATATTGTCGCATGTCCCGCAGCGCCTGTTGCCATATGCAAGTCCTGAATCGATCGATCCGATCCTTCCCGCAGCACAGTCCCCTGTTCGAAAATCTTTTATAAGTTAAAGTAACTTATGATAAAGTAACATATGACATATCCGGAGATCGTCATCCTGGCCACGCTCATGAGCAGAGTCAGGCATGGCTACGAGATCAAGAAAAGGGCGGAAATCATATTCGGGGACACCTATACGCTCAATAACAATACCCTCTACACGAACCTCCGCCGCTTCCAGGAAATGGGTGCGGTCGAATGCGAGGTCATGCACGTCCCCGGGAAGCCCGATCGACATGTGTATAGCATAACTGAGAAAGGCAGGGAGATTTTCCGGGAGATGGTCCTGGACTTCACGCCTGAGATGGCGAAGAATGACATGGAATTTTACTCCAGGGTTGCGTTCTTCCATTTGCTCGAGCCGGCCGAGCGAGAGCGTATAACGAGCGTCAGAAAAGACGTGCTGAAGGAACGACTGGAACGCTACAGCGACCTCCGTGGAGCCTGTGCCTCGCACAAACGCATCTATGACGAAAAAGTGGTCCAGTTTTTAGGCGAACAGGCGAAAAACGAGTTGCAATGGGTCGTTTCGTTAGAATCTGTCCCGGAATGACAAGGTGAATGCATGCTCCAGAAAAATGAAACGCTTCCCCGACAGGAGGAGGCCCCGAACGTCGTCCTCTTCCTCTGCCTGATCGTGGGGCCGTTCCTGACGATGCTCGACTCCAGCGTCGTCAACGTGGCCCTGCCGGATATCGCCAGCACATACAACAGCTCGCTGACGGGCGTGCAATGGGTGCTGAGCGGGTACCTGCTCGCCCTGGCCGCTGTGATCGTGGCATGTGCGTTCCTGTCAAAGAGATTCGGCGCCAGCAAGGTCTACCTGGTCAGCCTTATCGGTTTCACTCTATCCTCAGCAGCCTGCGCTTTCGCGCCGTCGCTGGAGCTGCTGATCGCCGGCCGGGCGCTACAGGGCGCCTTCGGTGCTACGCTGGTGCCGGTGGCCATGGACCTCCTGCTCGGCGGCAACACCCCTGGCAAGCGAAAGATCCCGATAGGGTTCGGCATCATCCTGTTCCTCGCTCCTGCCATCGGACCCACCGTCGGCGGCATCCTGATCAACTCAGTCGGCTGGCCGTCAGTGTTCCTGATCAACGTGCCCATCGGCCTCGTGGCCTCGCTGTTCCTGCTGTCCAACAACGTGATCAGCAAACACGACCTCGTGGACCGGAGCGCAAAGTTCGATATTGTCGGCTCGGTAGCGCTGTCCGCCGGCCTGGTGATGACGCTGTACGGGTCTACGGAAGGCGCGGAAAACGGCTGGCTCGCTGCGGGAACGTGGCCGTTCCTGGTCGCGGGAATTGCGCTCGTCCTCTTCTATGTAGCCTGGGCGTTAAAGCGGCCCAACCCCGCCATCGACCTGAAGCTGCTCAGGAGCGCCCGGACTGCCCTGACATTGCTGATCTGCGTCGTCGCGTCAGTGGTCATGTTCGGGGTGCTGTTCCTGCTGCCGGTCTTCATGCAGAGCCTGCAGGGCTTCTCCGCTATGGATACGGGTCTGGCCATGCTGCCGCAGGGCCTGGTCATGGGCATCGGTGTCGTCGCCGGGGATATGCTCTACAACCGGAAACTGCTCTCCATCAGGGCCACGGTCACGGCCGGTATGCTGCTGCTCATCGTTTCCACGGCATCCCTGCTCTGGTTCGATCTGGCTACGCCGCTCTGGGTCAGCGCCCTCGTCCTCAGCGTCCGGGGCTTCGCCATCGGCCTGACCATCCAGCCCCTGCTCTATGAGATGCTCTCGACACTGCGGCCCGAGGAGACCTCGGACGGGAACACGCTCTTCAATGTGGTACAGCGGCTGGGCGGATCTGTCGGCATCTCGGCGCTGGCGACTATCTTCCAGTCGCAGGCGACCATTTACATTACTGACACCCTTAACGCCTACCACATCAGTGCCGGGGCGATGAGCATAGGACAAAACTCCTCCGCCCTGTCGTCGGTGCCTGCCGTAATCCGCGACGCAGTAGGCGCAGCGGCGGCCCACGGCTTCCACGACGCCGTGCTGGCCCTGATCGTGCTGTCGGTGGCAGGGCTCATTCTGGCGCTATTCCTGAAACCGACGGAAGAAAAAGCCTGACCGGCTACTTCCGGCTTTTTTTCGGTTACCGATTTAAGGCCGCCCGTCGAGATGAGAATACGGCAAGAGACTCATGCTCGAAACGATGAAGCCGCTCATCATCTGGCTGGACTCCCGGCTGGCCTGGCTCAGGGATGAAGCCGTCCGCTGCAAGGACAGATTCATCCATGGCGAGTTCACCTACCAGGGCTTCATCAAGAACAACGTGCACCTGTTCCTGGTCCTGGGCCTCTTCGGAGCGCTCACAGGCTACCTGAACACGTTCATCGAGCGTGAGGTGCCATATAACGCCTACGCGGGCAAGCTGGGCATCAACCAGACGCCGCTGTCTGTGCTGCATGCTGCCGTGAGCGGCGGAAACCCGCTGGCCACGCCTTTTCCTCCGGCCGATCTGGTCTTTGGCATTACCTGCTCGCTTCTCATGTTCGTGATCATAGCGCTGATCATCCTCTGGGCAGCCATCAACCATGCAGGAAATGACAGACGCACATCGTCCGAGCTTCATCTGATCTCGCGGGTATCGTTCGTCACCTTGTTTGGCTCGCTGATGCTCGTCTTCTTATCCTATCTCATCAGGAACTACGGCCTGCTGTTCCAGGCGCTGCTCGAGATAGTCTCGGCGTTCGCCTCATTGTACGTCATCGCCTTCGTGCTCAAGCGGGCGAAAACTCCATGGCCATGGATTTTCCTCTTCATCCTGCCAGGGGCAGCGATCTTCATGTTCGGGATATACGTGCCGATCATGAGCGTGTTCCTCTTTGCCCTCGGCGCAGTCTCGCTATTGCTGGCCGTGGTAATGGCGCCGTTCATGATCGCAAAAAAAGCCGTGCAGCATTTGAAAGAGCGGCATTTGACTGCATCTGGTTCCGGAGATCGAAAATGAGAAATAGATATCAAGGAAAGCAACGGGCCTGTGCAACCTGAGCACAGGCCCATTACCGCCAGCATATGGTATTTTGCGATTACCGAGAGATAATCCGGGCAAGCACCTTGCCGGTCATGCTTCGCTCAAGCGAGATCGCGTGATCGTCGCACATCTCGTGGCAACAATAGCACTTGATGCACTTCTTGTAGTCGATCTTCGGCTTCTTGTTGACCACGGCAATGGTCTTCACCGGGCAACTGCGGACGCACTTCATGCAACTGGTACATTTGTTCGAATGGATGACCGGCCGGGGCGTGGACGCGTTGACCGCCTTGTAGACGAGACCGAAAATCACGCGTGAACGCGTCGACCGCTTGGGGCCCTGTCCCAGGAACGTGGATGGCGCCTTATAGTCCCTGACGATCAGGTCATCCAGCGAGTCCCCGGCCATGACGACGTCGCTGAAATCGCCGTGCAGGTACCCTCGCTCGATCGCAGCGACGATGGTTGGCACGCGCACTGGATCGATGGACATGAGACGGCTGGTAGCCACATCGATGGCGTGACAGTCGGCAGATGCCAGCACGGCTCCGATCTTTCGCGGCGTGCCACTATGCGGGCCGTCTCCCTCCATGCCCATGATCGCATCCATGACCTGCAACTTCGGCTTCACGAGATCATTGAGGTCGACGATCATGCGCCCGAACGAAGCGGGATCAGGCAGCCTTGCGTGGAACGACGGCTTTTCCAGCCCGGGAACGACACCGAAAATGTTCTTGGCCGCGCCAGAGAGGTAAGTGAGCGCGTGGGTCTTTGCCTTGGAGACGACGACCACGGCATCGCAGTCAAGCGCCGGGTTGATGATCGAGAACCGCTTGATCGTCAGGCTCGCTGGCGCCGGTACTTCCCGGTGCCCGACGTCGTAGTTCAGCGGAACGCCCAGCTCTTCAGCGATCTTGTCGTATCCCGCCGCCGCATAATGCTTCCGCAGGACCCCCTCGTTGTAGAGCAGCCCCGACCCGGGGCTATCGCCAAGCAGCACCTCGCAGCCGTGCTCCTTGAGCAGCTTTGCAACCGCATAGACGACCTCAGGGTCCGTGGTCACGCATTTCTCTGGCGCCGATCCCAGCAGCAGGTTGAACTTCACCAGGACCTTCTGGCCGGGAGAGACAAACGCCCCGATGCCCCCGATCAGATCGATAGCCTGACGGACGGACTTTTCCACGTTCTCGCGCCCGTAGTCATCGCATTTCACCAGCGATACCTTTTTTACGCCTGTGTCGTCGCTCATAGGATCACTTGCTTCACTGACAACTTGTCAATGACACGTTGTCAGTCATGCCGTCAAGAGATAAATAATTTATCCACCTGTCAGCAGGATCAGCGTCGCAAGCGAAAAGTGCCCTTCCGTGCGCCGAGAAGCTTCTCCATCGCCGACCACGTCGCCTCTATCTTCCGGGCCCTGACAGCCGGATCATCTTCTCGCTTCAGCTCTTCGTGGAGGTGCTTGCTGATCACGACTACGTGCTCGGCCGCTTCCTCCGGGAACTCGACCTTGAACGAGCCCTCTTCGACCCCCTGCCGGATCACCTGCTGCATCAGGGGTAGGATGTGCTCACGGACATGCTGCCGGTAGTCCTTATGGCCGCTGATGTCCGGCTCCTCGCATATCTGCTCCTTCAGCCGGGCCTTCCGCACAGAGAGATCCCACAGCTCGCCCATGATCTTCCGCACCTTCTCCGGCGCGTTCAGCCCGGGATCGGCGGCCACCCGGGCGACATAGTCGTTATAGCGTGCCAGGTACCGGGCGATGATGGCCCGGATCAGGTCGTCCCGGGACTTGAAATAGTAGTAGAAAGTGCCCTGCGCGACGCCGGACTTGCGGATGATGTCACTGGGCGACGTGCGGTCGTAGCCCTTCTCCGCGAAGAGTTGCTCAGCCACGTCCATCAACTCGTTCCGGCGAACTTCGGGGTCTTTGGTGATGCGGGGCATTTGATTGACATGTTGTCAATGCCGCTATATAATCATTTTCCGGAGGGTGCCTGGGGCGAATACAAGGGACTGCTCTCGGTCGGTCGCATGTATGACCGCTCCACATGCAGCTCTTGTTAAGCTGCCTGTCTGGGGACATGCGACGATTGCCCGCCTATCGTCCGACAGTGTCAGATTCTCGAGAAAAATAAAATCGTAACTCACAGGCACCAGAAGAGGACCGCCGGGCATTGAGCCATCAGCAGGCTTGCGCTTTCGTGATGAGTATCGGTCACGGGAAGGAAGAGGTCCCGGGCGGCCCTTCATGATCTTAGTGCCATACGGGTAGATGATGCTGGAATACAAAGCACTTTACATTATATTCTCTATACTCATCCATAGGCCCCGGTTTATCAGTGGCATTAAAATCATACATCGAGAAGCAAGCAGGAAGATAATTCAAACACAAAAGAAAATGCCCGTTAAGCATTCCGCTTCGGGGCCAGCTCGTAGTAAACAAAACCGCCGATGACCGACAGCATGATGCCTGAGAATACGAGCACTGGAAGGCAGCAAAAGGCGCCAAGGGCCCCTATGCCGAATAGCTCGCTGGCGGTGAGCACCCCGGATTGATCATATTTCGAAACGAGATCGAGCGCGGCCAGCCCGGCCGTACCGACCACTGCACCCACTATACCCGAAACAGCCCCGGCAATGCCCGAAGAGACTATGGCGTCCATCGAATCTCTGATATCGTCCTTTGCCAGGTGAACGGTAACGGCTCCGAGAGCGATCATCAACACAAAGCCGATAATACACATACACGGAATCGCTGCAGTAATGCCTATGAGGAAACCGAATACGATGCCGGTAAGGATAGCGCTGATGAGTTTGTTTACCATACTATTCTCGTATATGGATACAAAAAGCTGTACTTATAGTCTTTGATTATGCGCTTCATGACTACCGGCTTTGTAAATTCCTGGCTGTCATTGGGACACATGCTGCGCACCGGTACTCCACCGCATATTTTTATGGCCGTAGATCAATCAGGTACGTAAGATCATGTACGTAAGCCCGAAGGACGTGTTAAACAAACTCAAATGGAAGGAAGGCGAAAGCCTCGCCGATGCCACGATTTATTACGTCAGCCGCGGCAGCCCGGATGACTCGGCCTCTGTCAGCGGCGACGAGGTCAAGTCTATCGAGGCGTTCGGTTTCGAGCTTGAGTCGGGCTCGTTCATTCCGTGGCATCGGGTATACAAGATCGATTACAGGGGCAGGACCATTTTCGACCGGCAATGGTACCAGTATCCGGTTGAACCATGAAAACTGGATATCAGGATGACGATAATAAAAAGTTTCCTTAGCTCCATAGCTTCTAAGCGCCTTTATTAAAAAGTGCTCCTGTAGCTCCTTTAACTCCAAAACTCTACTTTAGCTCCGTAAAACTCCTGAGTTCCCGGCAGGCGGCCGCTCGCGCGCGAGTGCGAAACTTAAGAGATAAAAATTACAGGAGAGCGCCTGCAATAACAAACACGACACCCAGCCCGGCAA
>JAEZKS010000219.1 GCA_023436075.1 Methanobacteriota archaeon | reverse complement strand
TAAACTTGGAGGCTTTAGAGACTTTAGTGTCTTTGAATTCGTGCCGTTCGTGCCCTTTGTGGTTTAACCGTGACTTTAGAGACCTTAGTGACCTTAGTGGAAATAAAAAACGTTTAGTGTTTTAGTGTTAAAACGACGGGCTATCAGGTAGCGCTTATAAATACCAGCCGACTTATCCTTTGAAATATTTCAGCAGCCGGTTCAAGGGGTTTTTGAACATCATCTCGTCAGCCCCGGAGACAGGCTCTTTTCCCTGTCCGGCATAGATGTACACGTCGATGCCGGAAGTCAGCAACAACAGCCGGTCGATGGGCCGGATGTTCCCGTGCCGTAGCGGCTTGCCGATGAGAATCTTGGTGATATTGTTCTCGTTCGCGAACCGGGCCATCTCCGCCGAGATGTCATTACCCCTCAGCTCGACGATCTTCACCTTCAGGCTCTCGGCCACGGCGATCGCTTTCTGAAGCCATGCCTTCTCCTCGTCAGTAAAGCGTTTGTCCTGGTCGCTCACCACGTGCACCGCGATCAACTCTGCGTTCAGCTCGCTTGACAGCCTGAAGGCCGCCCGGACGATCTGGATAGCGTAAGGGCTGGCGTGCAGGCCGACCATGATGCGATCGGACGCATACCAGGGCCCCGTCAGCCCGTGCTCCTTCAGGTAGCGGAACATGCGGTAGTCGAGGCGGATCGATACCTCCCGGGTGGCAAGCTGCCGCAGCCCCAGCAGGGTGTAGGGCTCGAAGAACCTGTGGACGGCTTCCTTCGCCATGTCCCTCGTATAGACCTTTCCTTCTTTCAGCCGCTTGAGCAGATCGTCCACCGGCAGGTCGATCAGCTTGACCTCGTCGGAAGATAGGAACAGAGGATCGGGGACGGTCTCTCTCATGATTGCGCCCGAGATCTTCGCGACCGTGTCGTTGAGACTCTCCAGATGCTGCACGTTGAGCGTCGCGTAGACGTCGATGCCTGCGTCAAGTATTTCCTCGACGTCCTGGTAGCGCTTCTGGTGCTTCATCCCCGGCGCGTTCGTGTGGGCCAGCTCGTCGACCACCACGATCTCCGGCTTCCGGTCGAGGATGGCCTGCAGGTTCATCTCCTTGAGCCTGATGCCGCTGTACTCGACCTCAATGGTCGGCACGAATTCCATGCCTTCGGCGAGGGACTCAGTTTCCTTCCGGCCGTGCGTCTGTAGCCAGCCGATCACGACGCCCTTCCCCTCCTTGCACAGGCCCTGGGCGTCGGACAGCATCGAATAGGTCTTGCCGACGCCCGGCGCGTAGCCGAAGTAGATCGTCAGCTTGCCTCGGTTCTCCCGCGCCTCTTCCGCCGTGATCAGCTTCAGCAGCTCGTCCGGGTCGGGGCGTCGATACTCGGGGGTCATGCTCACAACTTATCCAGAGCGAGATTTAACGTTAAAACGTTTACTATCTCCTCGCCTGCGATCCCGAAGATCGGCTTTTCCGCGCGGTCCCTGACGAATTGCTCGACAGTCCCGACATCCAGGCCACGGGCCTCAGCCACACGGGGCGCCTGCAGCAACGCGGCGTCCAGGCTGATGTGCGGGTCCAGGCCGCTGCCTGAGCTCATCACCAGGTCGGCGGGCACGCTGTCAGCGCCGGTGGCCTGCCTGATGAGCAGCGTCCGATTCGTGATGTCGGCGATCAGCTTCGCGTTGGTCGGCCCCAGGTTGGAGCCGCCTGACGCGAGCGAGTTGTACGGGAAACCGCCCGTGGAGGACGGGCGGGACCAGAAGTACTTATCGGCGGCGAACTGCTGGCCGATGAGCTCCGAGCCGATGACGGTGCCGTTGCCGTCCTTGATCAGGCTGCCATTCGCCTGGTACGGGAACGCAGCCTGGCCGATGACGAACACGACCAGCGGGTATACGACGCCGGTAATGACGACCAGTGCCGCGAAGACTACGAGCAGTGGCCTTAGATCTTTGATGATATCGCTCATGCTCTTTCCCTCCCTATATGAATACTCCTATGATCATATCGATCAGCTTGATCCCGATGAAGGGCACGATCACGCCGCCCACGCCGTACAGCAGCAGGTTCCGCGTGAACATTTTGCTCGCCGTAGTGGGCCTGAACATCACGCCCCGGAGCGCCAGCGGTATCAGCAGCACGATGATGATCGCGTTGAAGATCACTGCTGACAGGATGGCACTCTCCGGTGAATGGAGCCCCAGGATGTCCAGGACGTCCAGCTGCGGGTATACGGTGTACAGGGCGGCCGGGATGATGACGAAGTACTTTGCGACGTCATTGGCGATGCTGAAGGTTGTCAGCGCCCCGCGGGTCATCAGTATTTCCTTGCCGATGCGCACGATGTCGATTAGCTTCGACGGGTCGTTGTCCAGATCGACCATGTTCGCCGCCTCGCGGGCGGTCTGGGTACCCGCGC
Source organism: Methanobacteriota archaeon (assembly GCA_023436075.1). GTDB lineage: Archaea > Halobacteriota > Methanocellia > Methanocellales > Methanocellaceae > Methanocella_A. The sequence goes on along the minus strand of JAEZKS010000219.1, from coordinate 16,926 downwards.
TCATGGCCACGCCCACGTCCGCCTGGGCCAGCGCCGGCGCGTCGTTGGTGCCGTCGCCGGTCATGGCGACCATGATGCCCTCCGCCTGCTTCTCCTTGACGATGCGCAGCTTGTCCTCCGGCTTCGCCTGTGCTACGTACTCGTCTATGCCTGCCTCCTTCGCGATGTGAGCGGCTGTCAGCGGGTTATCGCCGGTGATCAGGATCGTCTTGATCCCCATCGACTTCACCCTGGAGATGCGTTCTTTGATGCCCTCCTTCAGCACGTCCCTCAGGTGGATGACGCCGTAAACGTCGTTGCCGACGCAGACGAGGAGCGGCGTGCCTCCGGTCCGGGCGATCTCGGTGACGATGGCGTTGGTGCCGGGGTGGATATGATCTCCGCCATCCTTCACCACATAGTTCTCGATGGCGTCCGGCGCTCCCTTCCGGTACTTGCGCCCCCCGATGTCGGCGCCGCTCATGCGCGTCGTGGCGCTGAATTGAACAGGCTTATAGTCCGCAACCTCTGCCTTACGCTCGATACCGTACTTCTCCAGCGCCAGCTTCTCTGTGCTCCTGCCCTCAGGCGTCTCGTCACTCAGCGAGGCGATGTAGGCAGCCTCGGCCACTTCCCTGTCGGTGTGTCCGTCAACCGGTATAAAGCCCACGGCCTGCCGGTTCCCGTGGGTGATAGTGCCCGTTTTATCGAGCAGGATCGTGTCGACGTCTCCCGAGGCTTCAATTGCACGGCCGGAGAGGGCGATCACGTTCTTGCCGAAGAGTCGGTCCATGCCCGCAATGCCGATCGCCGGCAGCAGCGCGGCGATGGTCGTTGGTGCCAGGCATACGAACAGCGCGACCAGGACCACCACGTCCGTGGGAGTTCCGTGGCCGACGGCGTTGGAACTGTAGACGGACAGCGACCAGAAGTTTGCGCAGACGAACACAAAGATCGCCGTCAGCGCGATCAGCAGCGTCTCGAGCGCGATCTCGTTGGGCGTCTTAGGCCGCTTCGCCGTCTCGATCATGGAGATGAGCTTATCCAGGAAGGCTTCGCCCTGGTTCACGGTGACTCGCACGATGATCTCATTGGAAATCACTTTTGTCCCGGCCACCACGCTACAGCGATCGCCGCCGGCCTCCCGGATTACCGGGGCTGACTCGCCGGTGACCGCCGACTCGTTGATCACGGCGGCACCCGCCACTATCTCGCCGTCGGCGGGAATGATGTCACCCGTCTGGACGAGCACGAGATCGTCTTTCTTCAGGCCCGTCGCCGGGACTGGCTCGAAGGGCGCACCTAGCTTCTTCTCCTTTACCTGCTTGGCCATCAGGTTCGAGCGGGTCCGGCGCAGGTCGTCGGCACGGGCACGGCCCTTGATCTCGGCGACCGACTCGGCGAAATTTGCGAACAGGACGGTCAGCCACAGCCACACGGCCACCAGGCCGAAGAAGGGCCACTTCCCGTCCGTAGCGAGCGCGTAGAGGAAGCCGATGGTGGTAATGACGCTTCCGATCTCCACCGACAACATCACCGGGTTCTTCCAGAGATGCCGCGGGTCGAGCTTTGCGAACGAGCCAAGGAACGCCTCGTAGGCTACCTGCGGAGTGAAGAAGCTCTGCGCCTTTGTCGCCTTAGCCATTAGAAGGTCACCCCCTGGGTCATGAGCAGGTGCTCAACGACCGGTCCGACCGCCAGCAGGCAGAAGAAAGTGACCACGCCCACCAGCAGTATGACGAAGATCAGCCACAAGATGAAGGCGGGCTTATGCGTGGGCAGAGTGGCCGATGTGACCTGGTAGTGTTTCTTGGTCGCCAGCGAGCCGGCCATGGCCAGCACCGCTATCGCCGGAGCGAAGCGACCCACGAGCATGCAGAACGCGCCCGTCAGGTTGTAGAACAGCGTGTTGCCGGTGAGGCCGGCGAAGGCGCTGCCGTTGTTGTTCGCCATGGACGCGAACGCGTAGACGATCTCGGTGAGCCCGTGGGGGCCGGGGTTGGCAATGGACGAGGTCCCGAAGGTCGCGACCAGCGCGATGCCCGTGAAGACCAGTATCAACAAGCCAGAGGTCAGCACGACCACGATGGATCCCCGCATCTCCAGTGCCTCGATCTTCTTGCCCAGATACTCTGGCGTCCGGCCGATCATCAGCCCGGCAATGAACACGCCGATGATCACGTAGGCCAGCATAGTGTAGAGGCCGGAGCCCACGCCACCAGGCAGCACCTCGCTCGTCAGCATCAGGAACAGCGGCACCATGCCTCCGAGCGGCGTCAGCGAATCGTGCATGTTGTTCACGGCGCCGGTCGACGTCCCGGTGGTGGCGGCGGAAAACAGCAAGCTCTGCCCGAGGCCGAACCGTACCTCCTTGCCCTCCATGTACGGGCCGGTGAGGTTGAGGCTGCCCAGCAGCGGGTTGCCGTAGGACTCAGCCGCATAGAAGAAGGCCATGCAGATGGTCAGGCTGATGATGACCACAGCTATGAGCGCCCAGCCCTGCCGCGTGTCTTTGACCATGTAGCCGAACGTGTAAAACATCGAGAACGCGATGATCATGATCGAAAAGATCTCGAGAAGGTTGGTTACCACGTTCGGGTTCTCGTACGGGTGCGCGGCGTTGGCGTTTGCGTACCCGCCGCCATTAGTGCCCAGATTCTTGATTACTTCCTGCGAGGCGACGGGGCCCATGGGCAGCGTCTGCCCGGTGATCAAGGCGCCGTCGGATGCGGTGAACGGATCGACTGCAGTTGTGGTTACGTACGGGCTGAAGTTCTGGATAACGCCCTGGGACATCAGGACAACGGCGATGATCACGGACAGCGGCAAGAGGAGATACAGCGTGCAGCGTACAATGTCCACCCAGAAGTTACCGATGGTTGGCGAGTTCTTCCGGGCAATGCCACGGATGAAAGCGATGGCGATGCAGATGCCGGTGGCTGCCGACAGGAAGTTCTGCACGGCCAGGCCGACCATCTGGGTTAGGTAGCTGGCAGTAGACTCCCCGACGTAGTTCTGCCAGTTCGTGTTGGCCACGAAGCTGGAAGCCGTATTGATCGCCAGGTCCCAGGCGAAGCCGGGGAAGCCCTGCGGGTTCAGCGGCAGCGAGCCCTGTAACAGCAATAGCAGTAGCAGGAACACGAAGCCCAGCAGGTTGAACGCCAGCATGGCGACGGCATACTTCTTCCAGCCCATCTCGACTGAGGGATCGATCCCTGATAGCCGGTAGATAGCCTGTTCGGCCCTTTTTCCGAACCGGACTTCGCCGTCGAAAACCTTTGCTATGTAGATGCCGAGCGGCTTGACGAAGGCAAGCAGCACCAGCAAGAATAATAGCATCATCAATACGTCCGTCACGAGCATTGCCATCACTCCTTTCCTGCGATTCCGGGAGAATCGGTCGGACCGCCCTGATTAACCATCTGTTGTCTATCTCCTGAACATTCATGCATTTATTAAATATATAATTATATTTAGTATATATGCAGCAAGTTCACTTCAAGTTGCCGAAAAAGGGTATATAACGGTTGTGCGCCCACCTTAACTACGCATATATAATACTTTCTATTTTCAATATAAATGAGAGTGCCTGAAACGGGTTATCCGCAGTCTGAATCTATCAGTAACAATGATAGACGGAAGAACAGCATTCGGCCGATACGGATGCATGAGCATAAAACTGCAATAGCAAATGATCCGGAAATACCCACTGCTCACCATAATATTGGCGAGAAAAGCTGCGGCTTGCCGACGAATGCAGGGGACTCCAGCTCTACGGCCATTCCCGCTCATACTGTCGGTTTCGCTTTTAATGGTCATTAGTCATAAACGTACGTAGGCAGACCTATCCGCCATGGGTGGCGTCGTGGGAGGAACATCGAACGTATTCCTGGTCGTTTGTGCGGCGGCAGTTATCCTGACGATAGCCTGTGCCGGGGGCATGATCGGAAAAGCGCAGGCGCGGGCGAACATTAACGATTACCTGTGGACAGGCGCCAACGATTTCTACCCATCCGGATATGACCGTCCTGGCCCGGTGAGTCTGGCCATCGATACGGTAGGATGGAACGCCACCAGGATCATGGGCAACGTCGGCATCGGCAACGGAGATACGGCCATCTTTGACCTGACCAGCACGGAAGACGCGGATTACCCGGATACTGCCTTTATGAGCGGCGACATCTCCCAGCAGCCCTGGGTGCCCGGGCTGAAGAACGTCCCTGAAGGCAATGCCACGGAAAATGAGACGGAAAACGAGACAGAAAATCAGACGGAAAATGCCAGAGGCAATGCCACGGATGAGGGAAGCATTCCTGCAGAAAACGCGACCAGCGCGAGCATTTCAGGCCTGGCAGGCCTTAATTCGCCCGGCTTTATGAACGACGATACCTCCCGGCTCAAGATGCCAGGACTGAAGAGCGCCATCGAAAATGGCGCTAATGAGAACGATGATAGCCGGGAGAGCAATGTCACGCAAAATGCTCCGGGGAATATCACTGGAAATGCTACGGAAAATACTGGGAAAAATGTCACCGGCGCAAATGTCTCCGCCTGGCCCGGCACGGGCTCCCCGGGATCACGAAGTCCGGATATCTTCAATCAGACTGGATGGCAGACTAATGTTAGCGCGAACGAGAGCGCCACCAATGAAACAGGCCAGAGCGAGCCGATCAGCCAGGAGCAGATCGACCAGGCCAACGAGGCAGGCGAAAAACTGGCTTTCGCCGCATTTCGTCCCATTCAATACCTCAATCCTGTCCAGGACATCATGTACGAGCACCCGCTGGCCACGCCAGGCACCGCCTACTGCGAGCTGCTTGGCTTCGTGCCTCCGTCTGACGTGCCGATCAACGTGGGTATGAAGTGTACGAGCTACGGATATTGAGCATCGAGGCCTAAATTCCGGAACTGGTGAAGTCCTGGAAGAAGTACGAATCGGTCGCAACGATGGTCCAGCTCGAGGTCTGGGCGATCGTGGGAGATATGGCAAGCCCGCCGGGGACTCCGTCTCCCACAGGCGAGAAAGACATGGCGAAGGCCTCATCGTCACTTGCGGCCAGATGAGAAGTGTTCATCTCGATGATGACCAGATCGGTGATCTGCAAAGGATTCAGATGCCATACCGGACCGGTGCGAAAGTAAGGGATCTGCATGACTGTCAATGCCGAGACAGGCTGACACAGCAGCACGACGGTAACCGCTAACGCGATCATGCAAACTGATGGCGACCTCACCCAGTTACCACCTTACCCGATGTTGAGGTATGGGCTATATGCTTAAAAGACATCGTTGCACATTAATCGGATAAGCCGGAGATCGACGATTGAACGGCGGCGTTAACAGTGATATTTAACATTGGGATGGTCGGGTGATTGGCGATTGTCATCGAGTATCAGCCCGATCAAAGATATGGCTATGCCGTCGACATCTCCTCTAAGATCGATTCCGGGCATTTCACCATAGATCAGTCACCATGGAGAATGGATTTCGTCGGCGGCCGCTTTCACGGTCTCCGGCGGCATCGACGTCCGCTGTGCTACCTCCTCGATGGTCATTCCAAGCTTCAAAAACCGTTTTATCACTGCGTTCACCGGCTCGCCTATCTCGACGATGTGACCGTCGGGATCGTAGACACGAAAGACGCGCTGACCCCATGGCTGCTCGACAAGGTCATGTACAAACCGTGCCCCGGAACGGGAAACTATGGCCAGCGCCCCGTCGAGGTCATCGGTCTCAAAGTACATCTCTCCCCGGTGATCATCATGCATAAATCTGATTGCGCCATCCCGCCCGAACAGGATACGCGAGGCGTGGTCCTCCTGCCAGAGGGAGAAGCCTCCGATAAACCCTACGCATTCGCCGTGATCAAGCTCGACTTTCTGCCCCAGCAGGCCCTCGTAGAACTGCCGTGACTTTTGCATCTCTTTCACGCAGATGACGGAAGAACAGTATTTTATCGACATATTCGCCCTGGCAGAATTGGCTCCAGGAGATTATAAAGGTATTAAAAAGCATAGAGAAAGTAATCGCCGGGAGAGACGAAGCTGCCAGACGACAGCCCTGTCCCGTCAGCCGACGAACGTCACACGACCTGTATCTTCTCCAGGATCATGCCCTCAACGTACACAATTGGCTCGCGCAGCGACTCTTTGATCGCGGCATCGAGCTTCCATTCCTTTTCTGCGTGCAACGTGTAGAGTCCGTCGCCCTTGTGGACGTACTCGCCCTTCTTCTTGTGCAGCTGGATGCCCGCGCCCTTGTCGTGGGGCGCGCCGGCCAGGCGCACCGCGGCCACGAGACGCTTGTTGGAGATGTCCGTGATGTAGCCGTCCTGCGGGGACAGCACTGTCGCTACCTTGTCGCCAACAGGGACCATGTCGGAGGTAACGTTCGGATCGCCGCCCTGTTCCTCGATGATCTCCTTGAACTTCTTCAGCGCCTTGCCGCTCTTGACCAGCTCAGCGGCCATACGGGCGCCCTCGTTCTTCGCCGCGACGCCGCCCATCTCCAGCATCATGCCGGAGATGGAGATAGTCTTCTCTAGTAAGCTGCGCGGACCCTCGTTCTTCTCCAGCATCAGCATTGCCTCACGCACTTCCAGGCCGCCACCGATCGCCCGGCCGAGCGGCGTGCTCCAGTAGGACAGCACTCACTCGACCTTCATGCCCAGCCGATCGCCCAACTCCATGAAGTCCCGGGCCATCTTCCGGCCCTCCTGGAGAGAGAGTATTTTGGTCTCGTTGCCCGTCGGGATGTCGAGCACCATGGTGTCGGCCCCGACCGCGTACTTCTTCGCCATGACCGAAGCCAGCAGCTGCGAGCGCGGATCGATGGACAGCGGGTATTCCACGCTGATGATCTTGTCATCCGCCGGCGCGATGTTGGTGGCACCGCCCCAGACCAGGCATCCACCTACCTTGGTGGTGATCCTTTTTATCTCATCAGCGCGGAAGCTAACCGGACACAGGATTTCCATGAGGTCGGCGCTGCCGCCTGCGCCGGTGATGGCGCGGCTGCTGGTCTTGGGGATCAGCAGCCCGGCCGCGGCCACGATGGGCACGATGTCCAGCGAGATCTTGTTGCCCGGCACGCCACCGATGCTGTGATGGTCCATCACTGGGTGCGTGTCGAAGGAGATCTGGTCGCCCGTCTTCACCATGGCCCTGGTCATCCACTCGATCTCGTCGGCGTCCATGCTGTAAATGTAGGAGGAAGTGACGAATGCGGTCATCTCCACCTCGGTCAGGTTGCCATCGACGATGTCCTCGATGATCGCGTGCATCTCCTCGCTCGTCAGCTTCTGCTTGTCCATCTTCTTCCGGATGAACGAGACTGACTTGGGCCGGGTCGCCGGCAGCACCTCGACGACTTCGTCGGGTATGCACTTCAGCGCCTCCCAGGCCTCCCGGTAGACGCCGATCCGGCCCGGGGCGATGATGGCATCCGTCGTCTCTACGATGGCAGTGATGGTGTCCCGGTTCTTCACCTGGACACGGTCGCCGGCCAGCACGCCGATCTCATCGGCGTCGACGGCGTTGATGATCACTTCGTAGCGTCCCACTTCAATATCGTAAGGCTGCGCCTTTAGCTTCATAACCGGCCTCGCTTGCACAGAGTGCAGATACAACTGTAACCCTTGATGACACATATATTTGTTCGTAAGAGCTGATTTTGCGGGGCTGTCGGGGGGCTTTGTTCCAAAAAAGCCCTCTGACTCGCGATGAGAACGCCAGCGCCGAAGGCGCAGTATATAGTGATTTTTTGGAGGGGTACAAGGGGGAACTTTTTGTCCAAAAAGTTCCCCCCTGTACGAATGCCTAAAAAGAGAGATGAAGGACACGGTGGCCCCGGCGGCGCTCGCGCGTGCGTGACCGGTCAAGCCATGGGCTATCTTGTGATAGCCGGGCATGAGACTGCCGTTGTGTAAAAATCGCCTGATGTGGCTCTTATAACCAGAAAATATATGGGCTACCGGCCGGGCAGTGATCTCACATGCGCAGGCTGATGCTCGTAGCGGTCATTGTCTTTCTCGCCTTCGTCCCGGTGCACGCCCATGGCGCCAGCATCGACACGGGCTACCGACCTGACCAGGACGGCTTCGGATTCGCCAACTTCGGGGACCCGGAAGGTGTTGAGGGAATCGACCTCAATGCGCTGCTTGGCACGAACTTTCATGACGAGATCATCTGCCACACGGGCCACTGCTTCGGAATGGCCGTAGCCAGCGTGGAAAACTTCGATAGCGGTGTCGCGTCGATCACGATTCCTCGAGAAAAAGCCATGCCGTATATCGATCGAGTCCAGACCGGGCAGTCGTTCTACTACATCGCTGACTTCTTCCGATGGCCACCAGGCGAGAAGCCGTCGAACGACACGATGGAGTACGAGAAATTGTTCGCTCGCCTTTCTTCGGGGAACCCGGCGGTGCTCGGCGTCTATTCATCGTGCAACGACTATCCTGGACATGCGGTGGTCGCGTACAGGATCGAGCAGGACGGTAACCGGTCGTATATCTATGTATACGATCCTAACGTTCCCGCGACGCTGCACGACTACGACACAGAGCCTATGATCACGGTATTCGACACGGCAAATGGTACGTTTTACTATGATAACGGCCATCTGTTCGACGAGATGAAGGTGGATGAAATCGACGGCACAAGCGTAGACCTCGGAAAAGCACTGGCCGCCGGGTTCGTAAGCCTGCCGTTCGCTGCTGTCATAATGCTGGTCAGACGGCCCCGATCTCGACGACGACCTTGATATCCTCTTTCTCTCGGTGCAGGCCCTCGCCCACATGTTCGAGATCGACTCGCCGGGTGAACATCTGTTCCAGCATCCCCGGCCACTTTTTCTCAATCGATGCCATCCGGTCCAGCGCCCGCTCGAAGTGGACGCGGTTGCTGCTCGACGTACCGAAGACGACCTTGTTGTTCATGACCAGGTCCATGTTGACGCAGTCCGTACACACCTGATGCGCGGCCTTGTGTGGTGAGAGCCCGGTCAGGCAGACGATGCCGTCGCCGGCGACGAGGTCGATGGCCTTGAAGGCGATCTCGCTCGATCCCGTCGCCTCGATGATGATGTCGAAGGGGCCGTCACCGGCGACGATCTGCTCCATGGGGGTCTCTTTCACGTTGACGTAGCGGGCACCGCTCGCCTCGATCAGTCTCGCTTTCAGGCTGCCCTTGTCCCGCGTGGCAAAGGCGTACGTTTCCAGGCCCATGTCCCGCAAGACGAAGGTGGCGAGCATCCCGATGGGGCCAGTGCCTGCCACCAGGACCCGCCGGGGCCGCCAGATAAGACGCGCCTGGATCTTGAACAGCTCTGCGACGGCCTTCTCCACGATGCTGAGCGGCTCGGTGAGCACGGCGATCCTCCTGAGCCCTGGCGGGACCTGCACCAGGTAGTCGGGCGAATCGACGTAGTACTCCGCCATGTAGCCGTGCATGCCCTTGATCCCGCGCTCCAGGTAATCGCCGCTGGAGCACATGTCCGGCTCGCCGACCCGGCAGGCATAACAGCGTCCCGGGCAGGGCCGGCGCACCGTAGCCACGATCAGGTCGCCCGCGCGGGGATAGCGGACGTCCTTTCCCACGGCGGCCACCTCTCCTAAGTTTTCATGCCCGATGATCAGAAAATCGCTGCCTTCGGGGGCCTCGCCGATGACGCCGGAATTGAGATCATCGTCGGTGCCGCATACCCCGGCCGCCAGCATGCGTACGAGCACCGCATCGTCTTCCAGGTGAGGCTCGGAGACCTCAACGATGCGAAGGCTATCCTTTTTCCCCGGAGTAATCGCTGCGGCCTTCATAAAACCTTTTCCTGAAAGGGGAGGGCTCGGGGGTTTGTGAGAGGACACAGAGGATTTTCACCACAGGGGACACAGAGGGCACAGAGGTATCACAGAGGATATTTTAACAAAGAGGCTGACACATGAGCCATATTTTCATACGCCCTCTGTGTCCTCTGTGGTGAAAATCCTCTGAGACCTCTCGCAGCAGACCTCTGAGACCTCTACATGTACATGCTCTTCTCGATCTCTTTGCTCCCCTTGCGTTTCAGCTCGCCGCCGATGCTCTGGTAATACCGCATGGCCTCGTCGGTCACCGACGGCTGGGTGTCCTTCAGTGCCTCGGTGAAGTGCTTGCGTCCTACCAGGCTGGCGTGCAGGTCTTCGCGCAGCGCCAGGCGGCCCGCCTTCTTGCAGACGTAGGCGATGTCGGCGCCAGTGTACATGTCCGTCCGGTCCACCAGCTCCTCTATCTTGACATCCTCGGCAACGGGCATGCGCCGGGTGTGGACGCGGAAGATCTCCCGACGCGCGCCCCGATCGGGTACCGGCACCAGGATGATCTCGTCGAACCTGCCGGGGCGGAGCAGCGCCGGGTCGATGATGTCCGGCCGGTTGGTGGCACCGATGACTATGACCCCGCGGAGCTCTTCGAGACCGTCCAGCTCGGAGAGGAGCTGGTTGACGATCCGCTCCGTGACGCGTGGCTCGCCGGCGGCGCTGCCTCTGACGGGGGCCAGCGCATCCAGCTCGTCGAGGAACACCACGGATGGGGCTACCTGTCTGGCTTTTTTAAACACCTCGCTGATGTGCTTCTCCGACTCGCCGTACCATTTCGAAAGCAGGTCGCTGCCCTTGGCTGTGATGAAGTTCGCCTGGCTCTCGTTGGCAATGGCCTTCGCGAGCAGCGTCTTGCCGGTGCCGGGCGGGCCGTAGAGCATCACGCCCTTTGGCGCCTCTACGCCGATGCGCCGGAACGAGTCGGCGTAGCGCAGCGGCCACTCGACCGCCTCGCGCAAAAGCATCTTCGTCTCCCCCAGGCCGCCGATGTCATCCCAGGTCACGTTCGGCACCTCGATCATGATCTCGCGGAGCGCCGAAGGCTGCACGATCTTCAGCGCCTCCTCGAAGTCATGCCGGGTCACCCGCAGCTGATCCAGGATCTCGACCGGTAGCGTCTGCGCTTTCATATCGACCTTGGGCAATACCCGGCGCAGCACGTTCATGGCAGACTCCTTGGAGAGCGCGGCGATGTCTGCGCCTACGAACCCATAGGTGCGGTCAGACAGCTCGTCGATGTCGACGTCGGCCGTCAGCGGCATGCTGCGGGTGTGGATCTGGAAGATCTCCTTGCGTCCGGATTTATCCGGCACCCGCAGCTCGATCTCCCGGTCGAACCGGCCCGGCCGGCGCAGCGCGTTGTCGATGGCTTCCGGCCGGTTGGTGGCGCCGATGACGATCACGTTCTTGCGGGACTTCAGTCCGTCCATGAGGGACAGGAGCTGCGCCACCACGCGGCGCTCCACCTCGCCGGTGACTTCGGCCCGCTTCGTCGCGATCGAGTCCAGCTCGTCGATGAAGATGATCGCCGGCGAGTTGTTCTCCGCCTCCTTGAATACGTCCCGGAGGTGCTGCTCCGACTCGCCGTAGTACTTGGACATGATCTCGGGGCCGTTGATGCTCGTGAAGTATGCCTCCGACTCGTTGGCCACGGCCTTCGCGAGCAGCGTCTTGCCGGTGCCCGGCGGCCCCAGGATGAGCACCCCTTTCGGGGGCTCGATGCCCAGCCGGTTGAACAGCTCTGGGTATTTCAGCGGCAGCTCGATCATCTCACGGATTTTCTGTATGGCGTCGCGGATGCCCCCCAGGTCCTCGTAGGTCACTTCCGGAACCTCGACGCGGGAGACCTCTGTCGCCTCAGGCATTAGCTGAATCTCGGTCACCTCGGTTATCTTTACCACTCCGCCCGGGACCGTCGACGCAACGGCAAGCTTGACCTCGCCGATGCCCAGCGACGGGTTCGAGAAGAAGTCCCGGAAAAATTCCTCGAACATCAGGTTGGAATTGAATGACTGGCTGGGCGGGTTGTACGTCGACGTAGAGACAATGTCGCCCTGCGAGACGGGCCTGTTGAGAAACGACGCCTGCAGGCTGTCCGGCGACGCGTATATCCTGATCCCCTTCTGCACGGGAGTCAGGATGACCTTCCTGGCCTCGTTCCACCGGGCCCGGGTGATCTCCACGTAGTCGCCCAGCGTCGTGCCGGCGTTGTGGCGCACGATGCCGTCGATCCGGACGATGTCCAGGTGCATGTCGGAAGGGAACGCGCTCCCGACCACGGCCGACGTGGTGCGCCGGCCGACGATCTGGACGATGTCTCCGTACGAAACTCCGATCTCCTTGATGTGGCGCTCGTTGATCCTGGCGATTCCACGGCCGACCTCCCTCTTGTCGGCCTCCGCCACCTTCAACCGTAACCTTCCTGTCTCCTCTTTCTGCCCCAGCATCGACAAACCTCAACAAAATATTATAAAGCAAATTTTATTTATATAGGTGAGTTTTGGTTATCACGGCAACATAAAATTAAAAAGGGCTGACGTTAAGGCCGTCTGGCTTCGGGCAGAGAGCCCATGTCGAAACAGACGACATGCCGGAAAATGCTGGCGCAGAGACACGGTCGGCGGCCTGGAAAACCTCGACATGCCGGGGGCTCGCAGTCTGCCGGCCGCGGCAGTGCATGAAAACAGAAGCGGAGGCAGTCGCGGAAATCACGGGCATACAAGTTTGTGAAAATTGTGTATGTTGAGCCCGTGGCTGTACGCGACGGCCACAACGTACACTACGTACGCGACGAACGATTAATAAAAGGGCTTAACGTTGCTTTTAAGGAACGTTGTGTACGTCGTGCCCGTCGCGTACGTTGTGTTCAGCCACATGGCAGCCTATATAAAATTCGTGTCACTTGATCTTGACGCCGTTATAATTTCGCAGGATGTCGATGACTTCTCGCAGCTTCTGCTTCGGCTCGCCGTCTGGGAAGGCCTTTAACATGTCCTCTATCGCGGCGATGCGCCGTTCCACCTGCGTCATGCACGCGTCGACGGCCTGCTCCTTCGTCATGGTCTCCATATAGACGAGCGGCAGGATGTAGGACTGCTGCAGGGACTTCTTGTTCTCGTCGTCGATCTGGGTAAACTCGATCAGATCGTCCACGATCTGATAGGCGATGCCGAACTCGTCGCCCATGCGGAAGCACAACTGCGCCTTCGCCTCATCTGCGCCGGCCGCGCGGGCGCCGACCTCGAAGCATGATGCGAAGATCGAAGCCGTCTTGAGACGCACACAGCGGATGTAATAGTCCTCGGACGCCCCTGCAAAGCGCGACTTGACGTCGAGCACCTCACCCTCCGCCAGCTGCTTCCCAGCCCGGCCGAAGGCTGCCACGGACTTCGGGTCATAGCCGGCATAGAGCTGCACTGCGTGCGAGATCAGATAATCGGCTGATACCATGGCGATGAAGATGCCGAACTTCTCATGAGATGTCATCTCGCCCCGCCGCTTCATGCCCTCGTCCAGAATGTCATCCTGGATGAGCGACGCGGTATGGATAAACTCCATGCCGAGCGCGGCGTCTATCGCCTGATCGATCGTGCCGCCGTTCATCTCGGCGACCAACAGCAGCGTGAGAGGCCTCAGCCGCTTTCCTGGCGTCTTGAGCGAGTGGGCCATGCCCTGCCTGATCTCGTCTAACTCTACGCTGTCAAGGAAACGATCGATGCCATCCGCGATCGCCTTCGTTTCTACCCATTCCTGCATCATACCATCGCCTCCCCGATGTCCATGACCTGTAATACGGTTATAGATTATATTCCTTCCGAGCATTAGACAGAGGAGACGCTTCCTTATCTAATGCTCACCAAAAGGTTTAAGCGAAATCCATCCATTCGTATAACCATAGGGGAGTATCATCTATGGATGGTGCAGGCACAATTTTCGACAGGATAGAGCAGAAGCTCTCTTCGCTCGGCGTGAACGCCGACATCGACAGCCTCAAGAAGGCTTCGGCAGAGTACGACGTAAAGATCTCGAACAACCCGGCAGATCTCGACAGCAAGATGGTCGGCCTCGAGCTCAAGGTCGTCATGCTGGCTAGGCTGCTCAACGCCGCGATCGACACCATGGAGTCTCATGGCATAGCAGCGGCGCCGGCGGCAACGTTGCAGGAATCCGCGGCCCGGTCTGCGGCTCCGGCTGCTGCAGCAGCGGCGACAGGACCGACGAAGAAGGTCAAGCGGCTCAGGCAGAACCCGGCCACGGGCGTCATCGAGGAGATCGAAGACGTTGTCGAGGACAATGTCATCGTGGCGGACAACCGCGCGCGGTTCGGCGGCAGGGGCGACCCGAAGAAAGAAGGCAAGAAGTCTGTCTTCATCCAGGCCTGTGACGACGAGCCTGTGACAGCTTCTGAGAAAGCCAAGAAATAACATAGCTATCATCGGCCTGGCATCTGGCGTAGCCCTGGCTATGGCCAGATGCTCTCCTTTTTATAGTCATTATCGAAAGGTTTTAGACAAAGGTGTTTTTCGAGGAAGCAGGGGACGTAAATCCCGGCAAACAATGGTCTTTTTCAGGGACTCCTGGCGCCATTCACGCGTGCGCGCGCGAGGCCACCAGCGCCATTCCTTTCGTATGAAACCTTCCAGGAACAACTATAAAAGGCACAATAGCTCGTCGAAAAGGCCGGTGCCACAGGCCACGTCGTCTTCGCGCGAGTGTCCAGCACTGGCGCCCAGGCTCACGACAGTGCCAATGCGCTGGCTTTATGCAGATATCATGGAAAACTATGCAACGTAATATGTCCGTCATTCCATGAACTTGACGATCTTCACTTCGCCCGTGCTCAGCTCGACCAGCGGGATCCGGCAGGGGTCCGGCTGGATGTTCATCCGCTTCTGGAACTCGGTCTGGCCCTGCCAGGTCCCTGAATTCGCCAGCAGCACGCCCCGGTACCGGGAAACGCCGACCGTGTGGACGTGGCCGCTGTGGATGATGTCGGGCAGCGGGTCGATGACGAAATGGTCTCTCGCCTCCGGCGCGATCATGACTCGCCCGCCGTAGACGGGCGACAAGTGCCGGCGCTTCAGCAGCTCGGCCATCGCGGCATCCGGCCGCGCATACGATGTGCCAGGCAGGTTGGACACCATGTCGTCGAGCGACCGGCCATGGTAGATCATCACCCGGACGCCTTCGATCTCTACTGTGGCAGGGTTGCCGACGAAGGTAACGTTGTCCCCCTTGAACATGGCCTGTACGTCCTCCGTGAGCGCGGGCTGGGGCTCCGCCTGCCGGACCGCGTCGTGGTTGCCCGGGGCGATAATGATCCGTATATGCCTGGGCACCAGGCTCAGGTACTCGGCCGCTTTCCGGTACTGGTCATACACGTCGGTGATGGTCAGCTCTTTCTCCTGGCCGGGGTAGATGCCGATGCCGTCGACCATGTCGCCGGCGATGACGACGTACCGGAGCCTGTCGACGAGGTCGTCATCGCCCAGGTCGCCATTGACCCAGTCGAGGAACCGCATCCAGCCGTCCTCCAGGAACGTGTCGCTGCCGACATGGATGTCGGAAAGCAGTGCAGCGACTGATCGTGACTCGCTCCGGCGAGGCGTATTGGTGTATGGTACGTCCGGATAGGCGATGGCCGACGGAATGAACAGGCCGCCGTCGCCTGTGGGCAGGCCGGTGACGCCGATCACCTCGTCCGGCAGCAGTGCCGCGTCCTTGAGATCGCCGTCCTTCTGGAAGAGCACGTTGATCGATCCGGTCTGGTCCTCCAGCTCGGCGATCCGATGACCGTTGGCCGTGGTGCGGATGTCGCCGACCATTCCGATGATCGAGATCTCGTTCTTCTCGCCAGTGCTCCGCCTGCCGCCGCTTTTCCTGATGCTCTCGATGGGACGGGCGCTGAGGCGGCCGCGGATCATCTCGCCCAGCTTCGCGTACCGGTTGCGGAAGTAGCCGACGAACTCGTCGTAGTCGCCGATGCAGGTGGAGTTGTTGGTGATGTCGCTGATCACCCGGACGTCGTAAGCCTTCCCCGGCACCGCATGGACGGGAGCATTCTCAGACCGCGCGTTCCCGGAGCCATTGCCCGGTCGCACGTCGACCTGCGAAGCAAATATGTCATCATGCACGACAGGAGACGCGATAGCGGGCGCAGTCAGAGACACGAGTCGCTGTACGTCATCGGCGGTCACCATGAATGCTGACGGATCCATGCTCTCGAGAAGACGGCCCACCAGGTCATCACGACCTTTGAGCATCTCCAGCGCGCCGGGCTCGATCATGTACCCCCGGCTGGCCAGCGTCCTGACAATGTCGATCTCCGGCATGGCACAATAGGCATGACATGCAATGAAGATTAATGTTTGGGAAGCGCTCTAAAAACAATAAAATATTTTGGTAAATTATATTAATGTCATACTATACATGACTTACACGCACAGGGAGAGATGACGGTGGCTGGCATAATCAGGCGGTTCATGAAGAGCGACAATTTCTGGGTATCGACCTTCCGTGACATACTGTTCGCCGTAGTGGCAATCAGCGCCGTCGCGCTGGCGCTGTACGCGTACTCCGGGGCATGGCCGCCACTGGTGAGCGTCGATGGCCTGAGCATGGACCCGCACATGCACAACGGGGACCTGATCCTGATCCAGAAGATTGACCCGGGACAGATCATGACCTACGATGCCGCTAAAGAGGCCGGCTACAAGACCTTCGAGAGCTACGGCGATGTGCTCGTATACCGACCCTTCGGCCGGACAGATATGACGCCGGTCATCCACCGGGCCATGGCCTGGGTGAATGAGTCGGAGACCATGTGGGATGGCAGCATAGCAGCCCCGTCGAGCGGCTTCGTCACCCAGGGAGACAATAATTACCTCTACGACCAGTGCAGCGGCATCTGCCCCAATACCCCGGTGAAGCCCGAGTGGATCATGGGCGTGGCCCGCTTCCGCATACCGTTGCTCGGATATGTCCGGGGACTGCTGAGCATCTTCGGGATTTGAGGGGCTCAGGGGTTTCGAGAGGTCTTCAAATTTCAACACTTCTGGAGGCTCCAGAGGTTTGCGAGAGGTCTCCGAGCTTCA